>SKKO01000271.1 GCA_007123715.1 Balneolaceae bacterium
ATATACATGCACTTTAGGGTCAACCTGAGGATAGTCGTGCAAATGAATCAACCCTGCATGAAAATGACCGGGATTAAGATTAATAAGTCGGACTTCATCACCGGCAGAAGAAAACTCTGACAATGATGTTTCCTGTTGGCACGAAACGGTTATGAGAAGTAAAAGAATAATTAAGAATAGTATTGATTTCATGTATTCATGTAGGCCGGGCAGTTTCAAAGGCATCCCTTTGGGTCTGCCCGGACCTGTTTGTATTAAAAGTTAGAAATTTGAATTCTGCCCCAGCTCATTTGTAATATGGGGATTTTTCTGGTTAACTGCTTACCCTTGCTCTTAACATTCATGATTAAGAGTGCCGGGCAGGCGCCAAGGGATGTTCCACTTGTTGATTTATTCACATCACTAAAACAAACGTATAAGGGTTGCATTCGGCACCGCCCGGCTTACATTTTCAATGCCGGGATTTGAGAAATTTTATAGGGAGGTCTCTGCGGGCGGGAAAGCATGGAATTTGCCTCATCATCGTTTTTGAACCGCTCATTAACGGGATCCCAGTACAGTTTCCTCGGCAGCTTCATCGCGATATGAGAAATCAGGCATGCCGTGCATGACCGGTGCGCGATCTCCGGTGGCGCTGCTGTTTTTTCACGTGTTTTAATACACCTGATCCAGTTTGCATGCTGCTCCTCACCTCTGTAAAGCTGAATTTCATTAGGGCCGATTTCAGAATCCAGTATAGCGCGTCTGCTGGCCCGCAACGGGCCGGCTGATACTTCACCTGTTTCAGGATCATCTGCTGTAACAGGGCCGCCGCCTCTGGTAACAAAAATCCATCCTTCATCACCTTCAAACCGAATTCCGTTATCAAATTCACCGGAAATGAACATGTTAACACCGTTTGCATATTTCGATTCTACCCTAAAATCACCATGTACATTCCATAAACCCTGATAATCGGGGTCATCTGTCGGGAATTGGGCTTCTGCTTCTACTTCTACAGGACCTGAATATTCTGTACCCATGCCCCAGTGAGCGATATCAATATGATGGGTTCCCCAGCCTGTAATCATACCTGCAGAAAATTGCTCACATCTCAGCCATCCCGGCCGGCTGTATCCCTCCTGTGGATGAACTCTTGTTTCGGTATACGGAACCATGGCAGTAGTTCCAAGCCAGGCATCATAATTAAAATGATCCGGAATTGGCATTGGGGTTTTTTCTCCACCGGATGGATCGCCCGGCAAGCCCACTTGCACGGTATGCAGCTGACCAATCCGGCCATTGCGAACAAGTTCACATGCCCTCCGGAAGTGAGGCCATGGATCGCTGCCCCGCTGCTGGCTGCCCAGTTGAAATACGGTGCCATTTCGGTGAAGGATGTCACTCATAAGCCTCCCCTCCTTTACAGTTAAAGACATGGGTTTCTCCATATAGATATCCTTTCCGGCAAAAGAGGCTTCCACACAAGGCATTAAATGTGCATGGTCGGGCGTACTGATAATCACGGCATCAATATCGCTATTAGCAAGCAGTTCTCTGTAGTTTTGGTACATCTTTACATCAATAAAATTCTCACTGCCTTTATTTTCAGTGTACCAACCTTCGATTAACTTCTTCCCATCCTTCATGCGCTTTAAGTCGAGATCACACACAGCGATAACCCGCACATCTTCCTGTTCAAGTGTTCTTGGCAGGTTGTGATCTCTCGCAATGCGTCCGCAACCAATCTGAGCTACATGTATCTTGTTACTGGGAGCATTTTTCCCGAATACAGTTGATGGCACAATCGTAGGTGCAAAGAAAATACCCGCCGACCCCAACAGTGATTTTTTCAGGTATTCTCTTCTGGTCATTCCCATTGTCTTATTCATTTTAGGTATTTTATCAGTTTATTGAATGAATTTGCAAGTTACATTTATCTTTGACTATTGATTATTCAATTTGAATAACTCATAATGATGTGATATTTCGGCTTCTTCCGGGTCTCCGGCATGTACCAGTACACGATACTTTAGTTGTACAGGCTCACCCATACTCATCAGTGTTCCGGCGTTTTCATCTTCCGGCCAATAAATGGGGGTGGGTGAGAAAAAACCGTAATCACGGGTAAACCAGGGTGCATTCGGCCAGTCGTTATCAGGATGCTGCATGATGGTGATCCCTTCGAAAATCCCACCTCTTTCGCCATAATAAGATACCCATGCAGATGGTTTCCCGAATGTCCCTTCCTCTCCCTCATCCCCTTCCGCATTTACCAACCTGCCTCCGTTTATTACCGCCAGGTCCGGGTCCATCCTTCCACTGAATAATGAATGGTTGTTACGCCGTATAGTAACATCCTGAAGCGGCAGCAGGGTAATTGCAAAATCAATTTGGTAGATATCCTCTGATGGCGCACTGATGATAATCGTTCGTGTATCCTTGATCGGGGAATCTGCCCCGGGGCGTACCCACAGACATTCGTTTGAAATCACGACACGATCCCCCCCGTTTTCTAAGATCTCCGCTTTCACCGAAAGAATCTGCCCTCTGTGAAGCCCTTCCTGCCAGTAATTTCCACCATTCACAAAATCGACTCCAAAAAAAAGAGAGCTGTGATGGGGATAATTACTGTTTCTCTTGGAGGTTACACTGGCACCGGAAGGCCCGTTCACGGGATAGAAAAAAGGGTATTTCTCATTTTCATGGAATGTGTAACTGGTAAAAAACCTTCCATCGATATATACATCAATTTTGGATCCGATTTTTTCAGCATTAACGGTTGCTTGAGCGCCTGCGTTTTCACACATCACCATTACCATCAACAAAGAAATGAAGATTATAAGAATACCTGCTGATTGTTTTATCAGGTTATATATCATTATGTCTGCTATTCAATTCCGGTCTCAAATTCAATTTTTTACACGGAATGTTATCAATTTACGGTTAATGTAAAGGTGTTAAATCCATTTTCGGAGGTTTTGCAAAATTGCTCCAGTATAAATTAGCCTTATCCGCATCAATTTTGCCGTCATATACCAGCATTCGATACTTCAGGGAATAACTTTTACCCGATTCAATTATCCAGTCCCTGTCTTGCGCCGGATTAAAATTGATGAATACATTTTCTATCCCCTGGTTGGCACCAACCGGCCAAATACGCAACTGCTCAGGATAATTAAAATTCGCGGGATTTGTCATAAAAAGAATTCCTGAGGTACCTTCCTCCACAATAGACCGGCCATTTACATCGATCCACCTGGCTCTTGTCGCATTGGCATTGCTTTTATTATATCCTTCTGAGGTGAGGATATCTGTATTAATGTCATTCCATTTTTCTGTTGCACGCAGGCTGAAACCCTGATATCTGTACTCTTTGATGGTAATTCCATCTTCTGTTGCCGGGTTCAGAATGGATGTAAAATCAATCAACCATACCTTTTGCTCCGGATCAACATTCCAGATATTTACTTCCCACTGCTCATGTATGGCCACTTTTCCGCCCTCCCGTCCCGTGAAGTCAATGTGGTTGTGAACAGACCTGAATCCTCCAAACACCGTGCCTTCGATTCTTTCAAGAATCTGTTCTGTACGAACGGTGCCCTGACCTTCGCCAAGATTCCAAAAATCAACTTCCCTGCCTTCAAATTCCGTTCTCGTCCACGGATTCCATATACCATAGTGATGATAATGGTCAGGAGGCTGAATGCGGCTGAGTACTTCTCCCCCGGGCGACCATATTGGATGAATATAACCGCTGCGTTTAAAAATTTCATCCACACCCTCGGGAACATCCATTTCCATATAGCGATAATGTAAAACAGGTTTTCCTGCAATTGTGAAGAAAATCCCGTTACCATCATCCTGAAATTCTATACCTGGCTGTGATCGGCTTTCAGCCTGATCCGGCTCAATAATCCTGAGCACATAATTTCTCTCCGTGTTTGGCGCTGTTCTTCCCTCAAGAATCCATGTGAGGTGATCCGGGTTACCGGGTTTCAGTTGGGACGGTACGGGAATTTCATTGCCATTTGTAGTCTCATATAGCTGAAGTAACCCCTCGTGTAAGTGCAAATGAACACCTTGCAGGCTCTTGGTTACCGGTGAGTTGTAATATTCGGATTCGCCGGTTTTAACGGTTATTTCTGCTAAAGCTGTAGATTGACGGGCGAAAATGTTACAGTCTGTAATAAAAGTTGCAATAACTGTCAGGAAAGTTATTGAAAAAAAGGATAATCTATTTTGAGAAGATAAAATGTGCATATCAAAGAAAATAAACGAATTAAATTAAAAATCTATGCAATAGCTTATCAAAGCAGCAGTAATCTTTTTTAAATCGTACTTATAATTTGAATTTTCCATATCTATTTTTAATGTTCTTCACTAAAGAAAAATGTTTACCCTTTGAATTGTAAGTAAAAACATGAATATCTGATTTTTTCGATGAATCCAAAAAATAATATACCCCTCAGGCCATTGATTACGATAATGATTCTGTTTTTTTTCATTCTTTTTTCAGGATGCACAAATAAGCAGCAACAGCAGCATCAGAAGACAATTATTTTGGCCCATGCCATGCATGCCACCCACCCGGTAACACTTGGTATGAACTACATGGCCGAAAGACTGGAA
>SKKO01000345.1 GCA_007123715.1 Balneolaceae bacterium
AAGTTCGAAAGTAAAGCCTTTGTTACATATATAATCTTTGTGATTTTTATAGTAATCGATCAAAAAGTTATCCAGGTTAACCGGTGCCTGATTTACCATTGTTTGCCCCGAATCAACCTTTGCAACATCCAGCAGTTTATCTATCATTTTACGGAGGCGAATCGCTTCATCATAAATGTGGTTACCATAATCTTTTAGCCTCTGCCCATCCGTAACCCGTCCATCTGAAATATTTTCTCCTGCTGCCTGCATTACAGCAAGTGGTGTTTTAAGTTCATGGGTAACATTAGCCAGAAAACCAGCCTGCCGTATGGCGAATTCACGCTCTCTCTGGGCATTTATAAACATAAAGACCAAAGCGCCAAACAAAACAAAAACAGCAAAGCCAAGTACGATGAGATTCCTGTTCAGCGATGCCTGGGTGGCGGCTACAACGGGTGATTCAAGAAATGAAGCGTGTAATACCCAATTATCGAGTAAATCGGGAAAACGCTGTCTCAAATCAATTTTATCACGGCTGAACGGATAGTCAGAACTACTGCTGATTAATATTTCATCCTGCATCCAGTCACGCAGCCAAACCACCATTCCCGATTCTTCAGGTTTGCCAAATTTGGTCAGAAGTTCCGGTTCCAGTATCTCGTGCAGGAGATAATCCCTGTTTATTATAAAAGTAAGATGGCCTATGATCTTCTTGTGATCCAGGTTAATGAGCGCGAGGGTCATGCTCCGGTGAGCATCGAAGGCTACTTTATTATTCCACCTGTATTCATCAAGCGAAATGGTATTCATTCTTGATTTGGAAATACCGAAGCCATCACAAACTTCTTTAGGTATCTCATCAGCTTCATGGAAGAATCCTGATATTTTGTCTAGGATATAAACGGGATGCTCAGGTTTGTGGCAGCCATTGTGTTCTTCGTGAGAGAAATAGATTTCTGAAAAAAGAGAATCATTCACGGCCTGTAATAAAACCTTACGGAAATGACCGGGAAAGTTATCAGATTTGTTCCAGCTTTCTTCCAGATCTTTCATTTCGAGGTCTCTGATGCCCCTGAAAGGTTCTCGAAACCTGTAAACAATCTTGCTTGTATATTCTTCCAGTTGAATTTTTCGGTTTTCCTTAGCCGCTTCAATGGTAGATTCACGCAATGCATAAAGGGAGTAAACATTCATCCCTGTCAATGCTGCTACGGCAAGTATGCCAATACCGAGGAAAAACCACCGCAGGGTATTTGATTGCTTTATTTTTTTATAGATTTCCATTTATGGATGTATGAAGTAATTATTCATATTCAGTATGTGGCATGGTAAAAAATATTTTTCTCTGTTTAGTCAAAAATTTGCAAAATTTTACGAGTAATTATATATGCGTGGAATACCTTTTTAGCAGGTTATACAGAATTATAACGAATCAGGTTTTTTTACTTATCAGATTTAACCCAAGTCTCATCGTTCCCATATATTATTCGAATTATTCACATCCGGTAAAGCCCTGTCAGGATCAATTTGAACACGTATAACAGTTTTATCTGTTTCCAGTGTAACTTCACGTTTTGTGTGGCCTTTCAGCCAATGATCTGCGTCCAGAGTTAATTGCCGGGTTGTGTTGTCATCAAAAGTGATTTCCAGTTTAACAGGCATTGGCACGCGGCCAAGATCCTCGATTACTATAACGGTATGGTTGCCGTCTTCATACACGCTATGAATACTTTGATCCAGAACCCAGGTTTCATAGTACCATGACCTCCAGAACCAGGAGAGATCCATACCTGAAACATCTTCAAATGTATTAAAAAGATCCCATGGATAGGGGTGCTTGTAAGCCCATCGGTTGATAAATTCATGATGTGCTTTCCGAAAAAGTTCTTCTCCAAGCACAAAACGCAGTGCATAAAGAACGGATGCCGGTTTTGGGTAAGATGCAACTCCATAGGCCATGCCGGGGTAGTGAAAATCAGACCATCTCATGATTTCACCTTCGAGTTCGGTGCCGGCAATCTGCAGGTATCCAATGAAAACATCACGTTCACTGAAGCGGTCAGCACCATAATAATCGATATTTGCCTTATTGGTATGAAATGATGTGTGTCCTTCATCAATCCATGTATATCGCCGTTCATTTGTGCTGATGATCATGGGAAACCACATATGTGCAAGTTCATGGGCAGTTACACCGTATAGACGCACCGCCCCCGCACTGTTATAATCACCAATCACAGTCATCATTGGAAACTCCATTCCGCCGCCAATAATATCGGCACCTTCTACGGAAGTCATATGCGGCCACGGATAGGGAAAATTCAAATAATCGGAAAGAAAAGAGATGGAATGCTGCGCATACTTTGTTTGCTCAAACCAAAGGGGTGCCGTTTCCCTGAAAAACGTGTTAATACGTGTATAATCCATTTCACCATTCCCTGTCTGGTCGCCAGCCGCCGTGCGTGCACCTTCCCATCGTGATTTGAGAGTGGCACTGAATGCAACATCACGCACCTTATCTGCCCGGAATTTCCACGTAAGCTTACCATCATCAGAAACGATTGTTGCATCTTCAAGTTCATCGAAATCAGCAATGAGTACAGGATTATCACTCCTGCCCGCTTGCAGATAACGCTCGTGTGTAAGGGAAGAAAGAGTTTCTTCCGGGTTCAGAAACTCCCCTGTACCCATTACCAGCCATTCACGCGGCATTGTAATGGTAAGGTCATAATCAGCGAAACCGTGATAGAATTCTGCATTGCCAATAAATGAATCATAAAACCAGCCATATACATCATCATAGACAGAAACGTGAGGGTACCAGTATGCGATGAAATAAAGGTTGTCCCTGCTTCTGCCCATTCGCCCGGATGCACCCTGTTCAGGTATCTGGAAAGTCCATTCAAACTCAAATTTCATTTCACTTCCTGATGTTAATGTTTCATCCGGCAGGATGTAGAGCTGGGTGCCTTCAATAATATAGCCGCTGCCACCCTGAATCCATCTGTTTCTCATTGTGGTTGCTTCAAGGTCCACTCCATTTGCGGCCACACGTGTTAATTGTTTGCCGCCGGTAATTTCGGTGACATCCATTTTCGGTGTTCCTGCTTTATGCAGGTTTTGTGCAAGTTCAAATACGATGATGTCCAGGTCATCCGGAGAATTGTTTTGATAAATCACCTCAGCCGTACCATCAAGGGTATGGGTCTGTGGATCAATTTCTGCATGCAGAGTGTATGACGCGTAATTTTGCCAATAATTTTCCCCGGGTGTGCCATCAGATGACCTGGTCCCATTCAATTTGGCAAATTCAAACGATTCCGGCACATCAATGGGATAGGGGATGGGGCGTTCCGGTTGAAAAACAGACAGAGACTCACCAGGTGAAACTGTTGAGGTACGGGAATCAACATTTCCTGTAGCACTGCAGGATAAAAGAAAAAGTGAAAAGGCAATCGTGATGAAAGAAATGAACCGATTAAATGGCATGTAACTAAACTTTAAGGGATGAATATTCAGATAAACTATTGTAGTATGTATTGTAACAAAATGATCTTTTTGTCATTTAAAAACAAAGAACAGTGCTGCATCCGTATTACGTTTTTTGTTAAAATTATGATGAGCGGATTTTTTAAATAAAATTTAAGGAAAATCTTATTAAGGATTCTTCCATGCAATTACTATTTTAGCGCAAATGAAATGGATCAGGCAATTTTGTGATCGGTAGTTGAAATTGAGGAGAACGGTATTCGTATTTATGAATAACAATTGTAAATTAACGGAGATGGTTAATCGAAAATTTCCGGTTCAGTTGACCTTCTCATTATGAATTAAAAAAATGCATAAGATTCTTACTTTGCCAGAAACTTTGTATTCTAAGATTACAGGCATTGCCACAAATAAGCCAACCGGATTTATTGCTATCTGAAAAAATGTCTGAAGGACCGGGATCAAATATTTGCTATTAAATTTACATATTCTGATTATTTCAAAAATTTACTTTTTAACCAAAATAAATCTGTTAACTAATCACTTACACCACTATGGATGATAAAACAAAAGGTATCGTTGCTCACATAACATTAATCGGCTGGATCGTGGCGCTTGTCTTAAATCAGGGTGAAAATAAAGGGGAACTTGCCTCATTTTATATCAGGCAAATGCTGGGGTTAGTCATTCTATCATTTGTATTGGGATTTATTCCTTTACTTAACCTGGTTGCATGGATAGTGTTACTTGTATTATGGGTGATGAGTTTAATTGGAGCCATTAATGGGGAGAAAAAATTAACTCCGATTGTAGGTGAATATTTTCAGGATTGGTTCAAGGCACTCTGATATCATATCTGTTCAGGATTGAGAATGATCTTGATGATGACATTGTGGGGCTGGGGTAGGATCAAATCACGGGGTGAATTGCCCCGGTGCAGAGAATTCAGGTTCAGAAAATCTGTACAGGTATTATACATGCAGATGAACGTAAAGAAATACTCAGATTTAAGATGGCAGTCTCACTGGTCGAATTCTAGATTATTCTCTGCTGTACATCCGTCAGGAGTAACTGACTGACTACTTCAGGTGCAGCGACTTTATTGCACGTGTTCTTTATA
>SKKO01000152.1 GCA_007123715.1 Balneolaceae bacterium
CAGCGTTTCAAGTTCTCCTGTTTCCAAAATCACTTTAAGATGAGCCGCACCACAAGCTTCTTTTATGGAAGCTATTTCATCAAAAACGTAATTGTAATTGCCTTTCAGAAATTCTCCCCTTGATATCACCATATCAATTTCATCCGCACCCTGATCCACGGCAAATCTGGTATCCTCCAGTTTAATTTTTAGTTTGGTCATGCCAGCAGGGAAAGCCGTCGCCACACTTGCTGTTTTTATGGAAGATCCCTGCAATGCTCTTTTAGCCGTTGCGACCATATTGGGATATACACAAACGGCAGCAACGGTTGGAAGTTCGGGCAGGGGTGCATAGGGTAATTTGGCTTTATTGCACAGCTGAATTATTTTGCCTTCCGAATCTTTTCCCTCAAGCGTGGTATGATCAATCATACTCAGAGCAAGTTTTAAGGCTTCGAGTTTTGATTCTTTTTTGATACTCCGTTTATTTAACCTGGATACCCGTTCTTCAACACCAACAGTATCTATGGGGATCGTACGATTGAAATCAGGTTGGGTTTGAATATTCATATTCGTTGATTTTCTTTTGAATCTAAATGTAACAATTCTACAAACTGAGAAAAAATGAAGAAAAAAGACTGCTTTTCTTATCATTAACTTCAACATTGTTTTGTTACATTTGAAGAGCCATTAAGAACTTCTACATGAAAAAAACTGAGATTTCACTGATTCAATATTCCTGTTCCGATAATTTGAACGAGAACCGGGATAAAGCTGAACATTACATCACGAAAGCCGCCAAAGAGGGTGCAGGCCTGGTTGCCATGCCTGAACTCTTTCACACGACATATTTTTGCCGGGAAATAGACCCGCGATTTTTTGAGTGGGCTGAACCGGTTGATGGAAAAACAGTGAATCGATTTGCAGCTCTCGCCAAAAAGCTTGGGATTGTACTTCTCCTGCCTTTTTTCGAGCGTAAAGCAGCAGGCGTTTATTTCAATACAATGGCAGTGATTGAAAAGGATGGAAGTATTGCCGGTATTTACCGGAAAATGCATATTCCGGATGATCCGGGATTTTATGAAAAATACTATTTCACACCCGGTGATACCGGTTTCAAGGTTTTTAAAACCAGTGCAGGCAACATCGGAACTCTGATATGCTGGGATCAATGGTTTCCGGAAGCCGCAAGGCTTACGGCTATGAAAGGTGCAGATATCCTGGTTTATCCTACTGCCATAGGCACGCTGCAGGATGAGGATGAGTCAGATAAAACACAATTCCGTGATGCCTGGACAACCATTCAGCGAAGCCATGCCATCGCCAATGGCTGCTATGCAGCCAGTATTAACCGCACGGGTACAGAGGGTGGAACAACGTTTTGGGGCCAATCCTTTGTTTGTGGGCCATTCGGGGAGATCATAGCCATTGCAGGTGAGGAAGAAGAAATCACCCATGCCAGCCTTGATTTTGAGCTCATTGAAAAACAGCGTCAGACCTGGCCATTTTTCAGGGACAGAAGAATTGATTCTTATGAGGGTATCCTTAAACGATTTGAATGATAAGAGAGACGCTTAAGAAGAATTTTTGAGTTTGTCTCATCTCATTTGTTGTGGTCCAAAGAAAATTCGCCGGCAATAAACCCGTAAACCGTAAACCGTAAACCGTAACCTGCGCATTATATCTATTATCTATACCCATAAAATCAACATAGACCAACATTCTTCTATTTATCAGCAATACCCTGCCCTGTACAATACATTTCCGGCTTCTAAAGATTCGAATCCCGTTTTTCTTACGATTCTAAAGCAATATGCTTATCTTGAAAACGCTTCCACACATCAGTTATAAATTTATGGCAGACAGTAAAATTTTCAATAAACCAAATAAAACAGGCAGGGCCTCATCACCTAACGGCAGAACTGCATCAGGAATGTATTCTTCAAATTTTAAAATAAGGTTTGTAACCGCTGCAAGCCTCTTTGACGGCCATGATGCCAGTATTAACATCATGAGAAGAATTTTACAGTCAACCGGAGCAGAGGTGATCCATTTGGGGCATAACCGTTCGGTTCAGGAAATTGTTAATTGCGCGATACAGGAGGATGCACAGGGTATTGCCATCAGTTCTTACCAGGGCGGACATGTGGAATATTTCAAGTATATGATTGATCTGCTGCGGGAGAGTAATGCCAAACATATCCGGGTATTTGGTGGAGGAGGAGGTGTAATTTCTGATTCTGAAATTGAAGAACTGCACGCGTATGGTGTGAGCAGAATTTTCTCTGTTCAGGACGGCAGCAATATGGGATTGCAGGGAATGATTAATTATATGATGGAAGCCTGTGATTACGATACAAATTTACAGGTACCGGCAGATCCGGCCGGCGTATTTAAAAAAGATCAGGTTGCAATTGCAAGAACCATTTCAGCACTTGAAAACGGCCACAGCAAGATTGCCGAATTCACGGAAGAAAGTTTACTTCTAAATGAAAAGAAATATTCTCACAATACTACTCAACTTATTCCTGTACTAGGTATTACCGGAACAGGTGGTGCCGGAAAGAGTTCCCTTACAGACGAAATTATTCGACGGTTTTTAACAGAATTTCCCGATATGACAATCGGTGTTATTTCAGTTGACCCTTCCAAAATAAGAACAGGAGGGGCGTTGCTGGGCGATCGTATCCGGATGAACAGTATTAATACCGACCGTGTCTTTATGAGAAGTATGGCAACAAGGGCTTCAAACGTTTCGGTAAGTTCATCTGTTAAAGGTGCCATCGCCATTTACAAAGCTGCCGGGTTTGGCCTGATTATCGTTGAAACGAGCGGTATTGGACAAAGCGGAACGGAAATCGTGGACTTGAGCGATGTTCCTGTATATGTTATGACACATGAATACGGTGCAGCGACTCAGCTTGAGAAAATCAACATGCTGGATCTTGCCGATCTTGTTGTACTCAATAAATTTGACAAAAAAGGTTCGCTTGATGCCCTGCGGGATATCCGAAAGCAGATGCAGCGAAACAGGGGAGATTGGCATATCAAACCGGAACAGATGCCGGTTTACCCAACTATTGCGTCACTTTTTAATGATGAGGGTGTAAACAGGCTCTTTTCAGCTATCACTCATAAACTTGGGGAAAAAATTAACTGGAACCGATCTCCACGAAGATATACCAATCTTGAACCGGCAGCCGAACTTCAGGGACAGACAATTATTCCGGGAAAGCGTCAGAGATATCTCTCTGAAATTACAGAAACCCTTGAAAAGTATTATGAATGGGCCGAACAGCAGATTGAAATTGCAGAAAAACTCGACCAGGTAAGGGGAACGCTCATACAACTGAATAACTGGAACCCGGATAATGGAGAAAAAATACTGTCCTTCCTTGATGAAATGACCGCCCATTGGGAGTCAAAACTCGATCCGCTTTCTGTTAAAATACTTGAAGGTTGGGATGAGCTTTATAAAAAATACCGGGGCGAAAGTCATACGGTAAAAATAAGGGGTAAAGAAATATCAAACGAATTATTCCGGCGATCTCTAAGTGGCACAAATATTCCACGTATTTCGTTGCCTAAAACCAGACATCTGGGAGAGAGGCTTAAATTTGCCCTGAAAGAGAATCTGCCTGGATACTTCCCTTATACAGCCGGTGTATTTCCATTTAAGCGCGAGGGAGAAGACCCCACCCGTATGTTTGCCGGAGAAGGCACTCCGGAGCGAACCAACAGGCGTTTCCACTATGTGAGTACGGGGATGCCGTCTGCAAGGCTTTCCACTGCGTTTGATTCGGTAACACTTTATGGTGAAGATCCCGGTCAACGGCCTGATATTTATGGTAAGATCGGTAATTCAGGGGTGAGTATCTGTACGCTCGATGACATGAAAAAACTCTACTCCGGTTTTGAACTTACAGCGCCAACTACATCCGTATCAATGACCATCAACGGGCCTGCCCCTATGATTTTGGCTATGTTTATGAATACGGCTATTGACCAGGAAGTTGAACGTTATCTAAAACAGGATGGCCGTTGGGAGAGAGCCGGTCAAAAGGTTATGTCATTTTTTGAGGAGAAAGGTTACCCCCAGCCCCACTATGAAAATGGCCTGCCGGCAAATAGTGATGGTTTCGGACTGGAATTGTTGGGGATAACCGGCGATCGCCTGATTGAAAAAGAGATCTATGAAAAAATCAAAGCTGAAGCGATACAGGTTGTTCGTGGTACCGTTCAGGCCGATATACTGAAAGAAGACCAGGCGCAAAACACATGTATTTTTTCCACGGAATTTGCCCTGAAAATGATGGGGGATGTTCAGCTCTATTTTACACGCAACAAGGTAAGGAATTATTATTCCGTGTCCATTTCAGGTTATCATATTGCAGAGGCGGGGGCAAATCCCGTTACACAGGCTGCATTTACACTGGCCAACGGATTTACTTATGTTGAATATTATCTTTCCCGTGGATTGAAAGTAGACGATTTTGCGCATAATCTCTCATTCTTTTTTAGTAACGGGCTCGACCCGGAGTATGCGGTTATTGGCAGGGTGGCACGAAGAATCTGGGCAATCGCGATGAAACACAAATACGGTGCGAATGA
>SKKO01000295.1 GCA_007123715.1 Balneolaceae bacterium
GCGCCTCATCACATCCCTAACTTTGTCAATATTCACCACACTGATAATATCCCCTCCTGAATGGGAAATAAAAGCCTGTTTCCCATCCGGAGTAATGCGTATATCGTATGGATCCGCGTAAAATGTATTTGGCTCATCGAGTGGGAGCTGATACATTTTCCCGGTTTCAAGCGAGATCACTCCGAGTGCAAAGGTCATCATCCAGCCGCTCTCGACCTGAACAGCCGGTACAAGGTTCCGCGGGCGGACCAATGTGGTAAAAGCCAAATCGCCGGTTGGGGTAAAATCGACATTTTCCATGATGTGGGCTTCTTCAAAATGTTTCCTCTGCTGAACTCTTTGAGTCCCCGTATTAATCACTGTAATTTCAGTTTTTGGAGGATCGCGGTATTCAACCAAAACGGATCGCTGACTCACTGCAAATACTTGTCGGCCATCAGGCGAGATGTTCATTCCCGTGGGATTATTTCCTGCCCGAAACCGTTTTGTCTCCAGGCCACGATTCAGATCAATTACTGAAATATCCGATGTATACGTATTTGCCACATAGAGAAATTCCTCATCGTGATCAAGAACCAGGCCTGAGGGGCCGCCACCCGTATCGATGGTATTTTCAATTACCCAGTTTTCTACATCAACTACTGAAACATTATTTGACCATTGATTCGTTACAAATGCCTTTCTCCCATCTCTGGTAACGGCCACCGAGTGAGGATAATCGCCTACTGCTATTTTAGAAATGACCTGGCCACTCAGTAAATCAATCATGTATAGTGCGTCAGATTCCTGACCGGTTACGAACAGTTTCTGATTATCTGAAGAAACAGCCAGATTGTATGGGGATGAATACTCCTTTTTAGCAAATTGGAGCAAAAAGCCGTCTTTTTGGGTAAATGCATGACAACCCATACACTTTACTGCTGCAATTTTTGCCTCCCTGTTTGTGGCAATGTCGCCCGTTACTGCTCCGATGGTCATGTATTCATAATGATCCAAAGACCAATGGTAGCCTCTGTAGCCCATCAGGAATATGAGCAAACCGAGTATTAGCAGTACTATTAAACGATTACTGATTTTCATTACCCGCCTCACTTAAAATCTTTTCATCATTTTGTATGACAAGGATTGAAGATTCAAACCCGGGTATATCTATGTACGGATGATTGATGGCTTCCGGCACCCTGTTGGCCGGAGCGGTGAGTTGTTTTTCATCCCACCCGTTGAATCCTCTTCGTTCTCCCGTCATAAACCACAACCATGACGTTGGCCCTTTCACGATTTCACCCTGGCTGTTAACCCGCTGAAACCGGACTGGCGTTCTGGCCCCCATTCTTACATAAAATGAACCATCTTCCATCACCGGAAACTCATCTAATATCCCTTCTACACCAATAACCTGAATGTTATCACTCTCAAAACTTCCGCCCTCTGCCATTGATTCCGGGGTTTCCACAAAAACCACAATTCCAAAATTCCTTGTTTCACGTAAAGCAGAAGGTAGTTTTCTAGGAATGAACGGTTTGTCTTCAATAAATAACGGTTCAAGAAAATGGTAGCCGTTATCAGAATAAACAGGCTCTGCGATTCCCTTCTGATCAAGTCTGTAAATTCCAAACATTTCAGCCTCATTTGCACGGTAGGATATCAGAAGGTTCCCGCTATTCTCCGGAAACAGGGAATGTATGTGACCACCCTCAGAACTATATATGATTTGTTTCGAATTGTATGGATTGTTGTAAGAGAAGCGTAATAGAGTACTTCTGTTTCCATTTTGCTTATTTACAGCGGCATAGTAAAGGTGATTAAACTTACTTTCACGTACCTTGCTGATGTTTTCATAATCGTCCGGAATCTCGTAAAACAAACCGGATTTTGTACCATCGGGACGTAATGCCAGCAATTTTGAGGGGCCGGTCTCAGGATATACCTGCTGACTGACTACCATGATTCTGCCATCGTGCAGTATCGTACTGGAGTGGTCGGTATGAGGATGGTATGTAATTGGATTCAGGTTGCTCCCATCCAGTCTTGCTGTATAAAGTGTACTTCCAGATCCGAACCTTAGATCTTCCCAGGTACAGCTAAAAGCAATTCTTTCATCAGGCAGAAATACGGGGTCGAAACAGTTTCGGCTGTTATCGGTGATTTGTGTTACCCTTGAATTTCGGAGATTCAGCATGTGAATTTGCCAGTTATCTCCTGCTTCTTTTTTGGCAGCAAATACAATATGTCGATTATCCGGAGAAAGTTCTGGGGTAATGGCAGCCGTAAAGTCTTTCGTCAGTATGCTAAGTGATGATCCGGGTTTATCAGGATCAAAACTTACGATTTGAGCCTTTTGCAACTCCAGTTTGTGAAGACCTGTTTTCGACAGATCCATTAAGTCCTCCGCAGAAACTCGTGTCATGATGATATGCCCGACCGGAAGGCTGCGATTTACCAATACACTGCTGACGTAAATCACGCTAAAAACCAGAATAAATAGAAGGATACTTTTTTTGTACATCTTAAATCACAATTACTGCTCTTCGATCGTTAAAATTTGGTTTACCTCTACATTTTCGAGGATTTGTTCGATACCTGAAGGCCATGAAATCTCAATACGGTCGATGGTGTTATAATTTGATAGTCCAAAGTGCAGCCGGGGATCATTTTTGGACAGATACTGCCCACCCCCTGTTTTCTGTGCAGTCTGGGTAACTTCACCTGTAGTTACCTTTACAATAGTTCCTACTCCGTCCCGGTTACTTTGAGTTCCCCTGAGGTTAATCAGCAGCCAGTTATTTCTGTTTCCGATGTCATTGCGAAGTAAAACGGCCTCCTGATTCAGATTTACAATAAATACATCCATGTCGCCGTCGTTGTCATAATCTCCAAAACAGCCTCCCCTGCCAACCATTGCTTCGCCAAAATAGGGGCCTTGTTCTGCACTAACATCCCTGAAATTTCCATTGCCATCATTTTCAAATAGCTGATCTTCCTGCCCGTGAAGGTGCTTTAGTTCACCGTTAACGGTATAGATATCTTTGAAACCATTATTATTGTAATCGATGAAGGCCGCTGCCCAGCCTACATGCTGACCACTTGCAATAGCTATACCCGACGGAAAAGAGACATCCCTGAAAAGTCCGCCTCCCTGGTTTTGATAGAGTGAATTATAAGAATCATCAGAAACAAAAAGATCTATTAGTCCGTCACCAGTGAAATCGGCAAAACTCACTCCCATGCTTGCCGTTGCCTCTCCTCCCCTGTTAAAAGCCAGGCCAGTACGAACGGCGACGTCCCTGAATCCATTTCCCTGCTCATTCCGATAGAAATAATTGGCCATTGCATCATTCGCGACAAAAATATCCGGATAACCATCGCCGTCAAGATCTATAGATCCTACACCCATGGCACGCCCTGCCGGATTATAGAGGCCCATTTCCTCAGTTACATCGGTAAATGTGCCATTGCCGTTATTTCGGTAAAGTACATCGGCCTGGCCTTTAAAATTTAACGGCCCCGGATAACCATCAGGCGCATAGGTAAGATTTAGTTCAGGGTTAAATTCCACATAGTTTGCCACATAAAGATCCAGCAGGCCATCGTTGTTAAAATCGAGCCATACTGCTCCGGCACTGCTCTCATTTCCCGCAACCCCTGCGCTTGACGTTACATCGGTAAAGGTGCCATCGCCGTTATTTCTGTATAATACATTTGGTCCGTAGTTACTTACATAGATATCCGGATACCCGTTGTTGTTAAAATCGCCAACCGTAACACCCATTGAATATCCCGTATCACCAGTCCTGGACTGGTCTGTGATGTTTCTAAACCTGCCATTGCCAAGATTTTCATAGAGTGCATTTCTGCTCAGAACACGCGGCCTGTCACCGGAACTTACCGTTTCATGATAGGAACCGTTTGCTATATAAAGATCTAGCAGGCCGTTCTGATTAAAATCCAGAAACGCACATCCGCCACCCACAGATTCAATTACATTTGTTAAATGGTTATCACCCATATCATGTACAAAACCGATACCCGATGGTTGTGTAACATCAACAAAATTGTGCTCTCCCTCAGCGGGCATAACGGCTGTAATTGATTCAACGCCATCTACACTTTCCTTCTCTGTGCAGCCGGAGGTCAGGAATAAAACAGTAAAGCTGTACAGGATAATAGGATAAATGGAAGCAGAGACAGATATTATTTTCTGAAAAAGCATGAAAGATCAAATTGGGTGGATACGTATGGGCTTATATTTCGATGATTACATTACTTGAGCTGAGCTGGCAGAATCAAAAAACGCATTGGATTAAAGAAAACAGGAATAAATAATTAAAATCGATGCAAATGATCCTTAAAAATAATTTTAGACATTTTAATCTACAATAAAATTAATAAATAACCTGCTATTTTTAAACAAATTTCTACAAATCTCTTGATAAAAAAATATCATTTGCGACAAGCCTTTAGCTCGTAATTTATTAGAGTGATAAATTTTTAAAAAAAGGTAGGAAGTTTTTTGTCACCCCCCATATCCTGCCATGAACCCCTCGATCAGGCTCCTCATGTTTCCAGAGAGTATCGCTCGGGGTTA
>SKKO01000037.1 GCA_007123715.1 Balneolaceae bacterium
ACATACCCTGAAAGCACGCCGCATGACCCAAATTAGAAAATTAGTTCTTATAAATCATTGATATTTTTATTTTAAAAAGTAAAGCATCAATGACATGCACAAAACAGGAAAAAAAGGTATTGCACCACAAAATCTACTCTCACATCAAGAGGGGGTCCATAATTATCTGAACACTCCATAAAAATGGAGCTTCGTGAAAAATATGGGTTAGTTATACCCGACAGAATCGAGCAATTTCCAGATTTCAGTTTTATATAGAGTTCGGGATGAGCCGGTACGGGCAAAAAAGCCATTCAACTCTTCATCAGACTGGCCGGGATACGCAACCCTGGCCAGATCGATACCTGCACCTATGGTTAAATCACCAAGATTTTCATAATAATCAACGGTACTGTACGTGTAGTGGCGCGCGTCTCCGGCAGGATAATAGAGAGTGTACATTGCCCAGCTGTTCAGGATTTCCCGGTTAACGCGGACTTCATGGATACCACCCCAAAAATCGAGTTCCATTTCAGTATGCTCACCGCTCCCGCCCCGTGAATCAAAAAAGTTTTTGGTGATGTAGTTTCCGATGGGCAAATTTTCCAAATCGGCCCCGATAAAACCGTCAACCCTCCATATTTCTGTGCGTACAACTTCTCTTGACTCACGAGTTTGCTGATAAAAACCGGCGAGGTCTTTATCGGGGTAAACTTCAGCTACTATTTCGTTCAGGCCAAAATAATCCAGTAATTCAAAATCATCAAATACATTTACGGCTATGTAGTTGTAGGGTGCATCAGGCTCACCTACAAAAACCGAATAAAAACTCCAGCCCAAAATAATACCGTGGTTTAATCTTTCCTGGTGGATCGGTTTCCATAGTTCCTGTTCCACGTAGAGATAATCCCCGATTTTTTCAGAAGGAGCTTTGAAATAATCAACTTTCAGGTAAAGTGTTTGTCCCGTTAATGGAAGGTGTGAAAAAAAGATCAGTGAAAGAATCAGCAACAAGGCGAATCGATTTAGATAGATCATAACCTGGTTTTTTCATTAATACATTAACATTAAAAATCATCAATTTAATAGCTATAATCCATTCAGAAATGAAAAAAGATTGGATGAAAAATAAATTCAATAAAAATTGATCAATTAATTTGCAATTTTATAAAGCGGATGTAAATTAAGTAGTGAAAATGTATTATCCATAAAATAACCTAAATCAAATAACGATAAGCTCATGTCACAATCTGAAAGCAAATATAGCGATCTTGCACTCCTGCTGTTAAGGGTGGGTGTTGGTATTATTTTTATTATAGCAGGATGGAACAAACTAACCGGAATCGAAGGCACAATTCAGTTTTTTGGGAATATCGGAATCCCATTGCCTGCCGTAATGGCCTGGGTTGTTGCACTTGTTGAGTTCATTGGCGGGATTATGGTACTTCTGGGGGCATATGCTAAACTTCCATACTTACTCTTGGCAATTGTAATGGCCGTTGCATTATTTACCACAAAGCTTGGTGGTGAATTTAGTGCAGCAAGGCTTGATCTGATGCTATTGTTAACTTCCCTTGCTCTCTTTTTAATGGGAAGTGGTTCCTATTCTGTTGATAATAAAATAGCGAACAAGTAGAAAAATTAAGGAGTTGAAAAGCCCCGCTTATCGGGGCTTTTATTTTTTTATGATGATCTGATATCAAAATGTTAATTGGGAAAGAATTTATTCTTCGATAGCTGGTAGTAAAAAAATCAGTTCTGGTGACTTGCCTGAGATCTTGGAAATAAGTTTTAAACCTACATCGCAAAGGGTCTTTTTTTTGTGTACTTCTTTGCTCCAGTTGTTATGAACTCTGTTGAATGCTGCAATATCTAATTAACCAAACACAGGCAGATGAAAACGAATAATTGTGCATGGAAATACTTTTCATATCTGCTGATTCCTGTATACTTTTTTCTGTCACCAGCGGCTACACTTCATGCACAAATTCAGCTTGTTTTAGAGGAGCAGGTTATTTTTTACACGCAGGAATGGGAAGGTAACCGCGACCATTATGGCAGGCCGTTCGTTGATGAGGATATTTTGGAACGGATGAAATTCGTTGGCCTTGAAGAGGCATGGGGAACCATCCGGGCTGCGGGTTATCATAATAAGTTTGAGGGAGACTGGTACATTATGCACCCGCAAAAGGTAATGACAGGACGTGCATTAACTGCGGCATTTCTTCCGGCAAGCCCAGGTCTGGCTCAGAGAATGAATGATGCCGGAACGCAGCAGGGGCTGCAGGGAGGAGCAAACCAATGGCCGATATATATGCTTCAAAAAGGTGATATTTATGTAGCCGATGGGTTTGGTAAAATCAAAGAAGGTACCCTGATCGGGAATAATCTTGGCCAGGCCATTTATACGAACTCCGGAAATGGCCCGGTATTTTTTGGGTCTGCCCGTGATCTTGGCGGCCTCAGGGAAATTGAAGGTTTTAATGCCTGGGTGAAAGGATGGCATCCCTCTTACATCCATGAAATGATGCTGATCAGCATTAACGGCCCGGTACGGATAGGTGAAGCCATAGCACTGCCAGGTGATGTGGTGCTGGCCGTCGAGGGTGGGGTGTTGTTTATTCCGCCCCATCTGGCAGAACGTGTTATTGTTAGCTCTGAAGTAGAACGGCTCACGGATGCATTCCGAATTGAGCGAATTCAGGAAGGAGTGTACACACTTGAGGAAACCTACGGTACACGATGGACAGATGCTATTGATACCGATTTTTATGAGTGGCTTGAAACGAATGGGTCACGCCTGCAACAGGATTTAGGGGTTGGATTTAAAACCATAGGCCGGATTATCGAAACTAATTCCCGTAACTGGCGGGAGTGGGTTGAGGAGTGAAAAGGCTAAGGCAAAGGCAAAAGTGAAAAGGCAAAAGTGAAAAGTGAAAAGGCAAAAGTGAAAAGTGAAAAGTGAAAAGTGAAATTTATGGTAATCTGAACTTATTTCGGAATCTCCGTTTTATAAATATCTGCAGACGGCAATCCTTGCCGAGTACAGAATCACTATTACAGAGATTTTTCACTTTTCACTTTTGCCTTTTCACTCACTTAACATTAACCACAAATCACCTGAACCATGAAACCTAATAAAAATAAAGATCTTGGCAGGCGCAACTTTCTGAAAACAGCTGGCTTGGGCGGGATTGGCCTGGGAGCCATGGCGATGGCGCCATATGAGAGCCAGCTGGAAAATTTAACTTCCAGAGTTAACCGGAGTTCTTCACCATCGGAATTGAGGATTACGGATTTGCGCATTGCCGAAATCGGTGGTGTAATTATTCGAACACCGATTGTCCGTATCGACACGAACCAGGGCATTTCGGGCTATGGTGATGTTCGAGACGGTGCGGCAAAAGAGTATGCCCTGATGCTGAAGAGCCGAATTTTAGGTGAGAATCCCTGCAATGTGGAAAAAATCTTTAAACTGATTAAGCAATTTGCCAATCATGGACGCCTGGGCGGAGGTGTATCGGGTGTAGAAACAGCTCTCTGGGACCTGGCAGGAAAAGCTTACGGTGTGCCGGTTTACCAGCTTTTGGGCGGTAAATATCGCGATCGCGTCAGGGTTTATGCAGATACAAGAGTAGTTGCCGACCCGCATGAGTATGCCCGTCTGATGAAAAGAACCCGGGTGGACATGGGCTATACCGCACTTAAAATGGATCTTGGCTTGGAATTGATTTCACAGGTGGGTGGAAGAGACGTGCTGGTAAATACACATACCCACGCACCTCACGGAGATCGGACTCTACAAAGCCAGTATTCCTCAAGGCGCGGTGAGTACGGCCAGATCAACCATCCGTTTACACGAATACAGATTACGGAGAAAGGACTTGATCTATTTGAAGAGTATGTACGCGTTATGCGAGAGACCGTTGGTTATGAGGTTCAGCTTGGAATAGACCATACCGGCCACTTCGACAAAAACGAGGCGATAAAGCTGTGCCGCAGAATGGAAAAATATACACTTGCCTATATGGAAGACCTCATTCCATGGATGTATGCGGATGACTGGAGAGATATCACCCAGGCAACTACTACACCTACCATGACCGGTGAGGATATTTTCGGCCTGGAAGGGTTTAAAGAGCTAATCGACAAAAGGGCGGTAGATCTTGTTCATCCGGACTTGGGTTCAACCGGAGGGATTCTGGAAACGAAGCGTATTGTGGATTATGCTGCAGAACATGGGATCGCATCGAATCTGCATTATGCAGGTTCACCGATTGGCATGCTTGCATCGGTTCACGCGGCAGCGGCCTGTGAGTATATAGGTGTGTTGGAACATCACTCCGTAGATGAGCCCGATTTTGACAACCTGATCACAGGTATCGAAAAACCATTGGTTCAGAACGGTTATATAAACGTACCCGAAAGTCCGGGTCTTGGTGCAGAACCGGTTTACGAAATGCTTGAAAAGTATTTGATTGAAGGTGAACAATTGTTTGCCCCAACTCCCGAATGGGACCGAATCCGATCATGGGACAGGATTTGGAGTTAGAAAAAAATATCTTGTGAGGGAACGGGAGCCAAAGCGTCAAACGATTGATCCGTGCGGCGTTTTGATGCTCCGATCCCTCGGAAGGGGTGTCGGCTTTATTTCAAAATAATGTAGTGTAATGTCAATGAAATGATGGGTAAGTGATCCCCGCAGAGTCAGGCAGACGAGCTTTTTGGAAAGATGAGCCCGTTAAGATGATTGAGATGATTCCGGATCGACTCGTCAGCCTGCCCCTGATGCAGTTGACTCTCATGCTATTTTACTGTTGACACGTCACTAGTCACAATAACATAAAAACAATCATTCAATGAAAAACCGATTACTTTTCATCCTCCACCTGTTCTTGATAACGGGAATCTGTTTGAATTGCAGCGAGAGCGAAAATTTACCGACGGAGCTTTCAGGTGAAGAAGTCGCTGCCAATATTCGCGCGGAACTGGAAAGTAAACTTGATGTCTGGTATCCCCGGGTGATTGATATGGAATATGGCGGTTACCTGAGTAACTTTACTCATGACTGGCAGCAGGCAGAGACCCAGGAGAAAATGATCGTTACGCAATCTCGTCATATATGGACCCTATCAAAACTTGCGGCAAGATACCCAGACCAAAACTATGCAGAACTTGCTTCTCATGGATTTGAGTTTCTTAAGGAGAAAATGTGGGATGATGAATACGGTGGTTTTTTTCAAACGGTTTCACAGTAGGGCGAGCCGGTACCTGATCAACAGGGTGAATTCCAAAAAACACTTTATGGAAATGCATTTGCACTTTATGGGATGGCAGCTTATTACAGGTTGTCTGGTGATCCTGATGTTCTCGAGCTTGCTCAAAAACTATTTCACTGGCTGGATGTTCACTCGCATGATAAAGTTTACGGTGGTTATTTTCAGCCGCTGGCTCGTGATGGTACTCCCGATAAAACCGGTTATTCCAAAGACTACAACAGCGGCATTCATATTCTGGAGGCTTTAACCGAATTTTACGAAGCCTGGTCTGACGAAACGATAAGGGAACGTCTTGAGGAGATGTTTATAATTGTGAGGGATACGATGGTTACGGATCATGGTTATCTGAGGCTCTATTTTCAGGATGACTGGACACACCTTTCTTATCGTGATTCCACGGAAGCCGTGGTCATCGAAAATCTTAACTACGACCATGTTACACCCGGACACGACATCGAAACGGCATTTCTGTTGCTTGAAGCAGCCCATGCACTGGGGCTGGGTGATGATGAAAACACTCATCGTATCGCAAAAAATATGACTGACCATACACTGGCAACAGGCTGGGACAAAGAAACCGGGGGGCTCTATAATATCGCTTATTATTTCAATGGTGATGATCACCTCACGATACTGGATGAATCCAAAAACTGGTGGGCGCAGGCTGAAGGGTTAAACACCATGCTAATTATGGCGGATTTGTATCCGGATGATGAGATGGATTATTATCAAAAATTTGTAATGCAATGGGATTATATCATAACGTATTTATCCGATCCTGTATATGGTGGCTGGTATAATTACGGGCTTGATAAAACCCCTGAAAACACTCATTCCCGGAAAAGCCATATCTGGAAAGGAAATTATCACACGGTAAGGGCATTGCTGGGTGTGCTTGAAATCCTGGAGGCTAATGAAATCTAATATATTAACCTGAGCTCAATTAATGGTCGAAATTTTCAAATCTGTCATCCCGACATCCGGATCGTGATTACCGAATTTTGGAAAAGGCAGCCTATTTGTGCCAGGATAATGATTTCCTGGCAGTACTTACACAACTAACTGCCATTTAAATCAAAATAAAATAAATATTTAAATCATGACAAAAATAGCAAAGATTATTCTTACAGGTTTGATAATACAATTACTTACTGTTATGGCGTTTAGCCAGACGGTACAGGACGATCCTGTTGTGGCATCCAATGATCTGATACACTACTACACATCCGAATGGCACGGTGAACGATTACCCGATGGAAGACCTTACGTTTCTGACGATCTACTGCAACGTCTTGAAAACATTAAGGTTGAAGATGTATGGCAACTTCTCAACGAGCTTGGATACCGTAACCAGTTCGAGGGGAACTGGAAAATTATTCATGAAAACCGCCCAATGGTCGGCCGGGCGTTAACTGCTCACTTCATGCCTTTGCGTCCGAATATCCAGGAAAAAATGTTTCATGACGGAATTGAAGCCGGTCATATTGGGGCGATGAATTCCTGGCCGATTGACCGGCTGCAAAAAGGGGACATCTATGTAGCAGATAATTTCGGGAAAATTGCTCAGGGTACGCTGATCGGAGATAAGCTGGGCAATTCGATTTTTGCAAGGTCGGAGAATGGAGTTATTTTTGACGGGTCATTGCGCGATGCAGAAACACTGGCCACGATCGATGGTTTCAATGCATTTACAAGGGGATGGCACCCTTCCTTTTTGGAACAGGTAATGCTCATGGGGATCAACGTCCCGGTGCGAATCGGTGGTGTTACTGTGTTTCCGGGTGATGTGATTCTTGCCAAACAAATCGGAGTGGTATTCATTCCACCACATCTTGTAGAACAGGTGGTCATTACTGCCGAGATTGTTACTTTACGCGATGAATTTGTGCACGAACGGGTTCGGGCCGGTATTTATACCCCCGGGCAGGTAGATTCACGCTGGACGCAGGAGATAGAGAACGATTTCATGAATTGGGTTCAGGAACCGGATCGTATTGCAAGAATGCCGGTGCCAATTGAGGAAATGCAGGATTATTTACAGCAAAGAACATGGTGAGGTGATTGCAGGAATGAGTTCTTGGTATTGTAAAAATTCACCGGGAAATTCAAGCCTCTGAAGTTTTTTACTTTTGAAAGTGCAATAGGATCAACTCTGACAGACGGACAGAATCGCTCATGAGATCTGGCAATCAAAACGGAAAAAAGATTTAATGGAAATAAAAGAAAAGATTTACAGGATTTGTTTCAATCTCTCTTTTTTATGCATACCGGCAATTATTGCAATGCTGATTTTGGGATACGGTGGACAGATCGGCATTTTGGTGGTTGTTTTTTTTGTGTTGATGGCAATTGGGATCCGGGGATTTCCGAAACTGAAAGGTTTTTCCTTTACAGTTTGGGTGTTTGCTTCCGTATCGCTTGCCATGTTTTATCCTTCGCTTATCACGGAAGTAAGAGGTTTTAACACGGAACGCCTGATTGTGCCCCTTATCCAGATCATTATGTTCGGGATGGGCACCTCGCTGAGCCTCAAAGATTTTGCCGGTATTGTAAAAATGCCAAAAGCGGTTGGTGTTGGGCTGGTTTGCCAGTATACCATCATGCCACTGGTTGGGGTTTCTCTCGCGCTTTCATTCGGATTTCCACCGGAAATAGCAGCCGGTGTGGTGTTGATCGGGTCATCGCCCAGCGGAGTTGCATCCAACGTGATGGCTTTCCTTGCCAAGGGAAATCTCGCGCTTTCTGTTACACTAACGGCTGTGGCAACCCTTCTGGCTCCACTTGCCACACCATTCCTGATGCAGCTTTTTGCCGGGCAGTTTGTTCCGATCGATTTCTATACGATGATGGTGAGCATTTTTAAAATGGTTATTTTCCCGATTATTGCCGGCCTGATTTTTAACAGGATTTTTCGGGGCAAGGCAAAATGGCTGCACGATGCCATGCCGATGATTTCAATGGCCGGTATTGTGATCATTATTGGTGTAATTACAGCTGCAGGCAGAGACAATTTGCTAACCATCGGGTTACTGTTAATTTTGGCTGCCATGATACACAATGCAGCTGGATACTTTTTTGGTTATTGGGGCTGCAGGCTGATTGGCATGGATGAAAAATCGTGCAGGACGATTGCACTGGAGGTGGGCATGCAAAACGGCGGACTTGCATCGGGAATTGCAGTAGAAATGGGCAGGGCTGCAACAATGGGACTTGCCCCGGCTGTGTTCGGGCCATGGATGAATATTTCGGGATCTTTCCTCGCAAATTGGTGGCGAGACAGGAGTGAGGGCTTTACTGATGAAGAAACAGAAAATGCAGAATAAGCGAATGAGGACTGAATTGATGATCGATGTAAAATGGAAGTATGTGATCGCACTATTTCTTATTGTTTCCAACCTATTCACAGTAGTGGAGTATAACGGTAAATCCGGTAAGTATTTAAATAATAACATACCGATCAAAACCGAATCCAAAGTGATTCAAATGCCTGATGTGAACGTGCCTGGTTGTTTGATCTCCATGTGGAACCACCGGCGAGAGCTTGTTGAAACGGGAGATGTCGCAAGGCTCGTGGCTGAAATGGGAATAAATCACATCTGGTCACATGATCCGGCTTTTTCTGGTCAGCAATGGGAGGATACTCATATGTACGCACTGCTTCAGATTCCGGGTGTGGAGTACGTTTTGGCCAAAATTGAAAGAGCAGCGTGGGGGTGGACTCACGAAATGTCGTTGAATCATGCCCGCTGGATCGCAGAACTATCAAAACAACATCCCGGTATAATGGGAATGTATCTCAACGACTTTTACGACGAAATAGAAGACGGACACAGAACCGAAGAGCAATGGAAAGAAATTATCAACGCTTCAAAATCTGTAAATCCCGATTTACAGTTGTGGGTGCCTCATTATCCTCACAGAGGCCAAGGGCGCCACGCATTCGATTTTGATATTGATGTGGTAATCCTGAATCTGTGGGGCAATCATCCCGACTTCATTGCACGTGGAGCAGAACACCTTGCTGCAGGTCTGGAGCATCATCCTGACAGGCCTGTCATGGCCGGGTTGTACCTTAGGGCCGGGCCTGATGGCGGGCGATGGCTTGAAGAAGACGAGTTTAAAAATCTGCTGGGCCATTATGTGGAATTGCTGAATGCCGGAAAAATTACCGGCCTCCGAATGTTTGCGGCATATCAATTCGTAGAAAGACCCGAGTATGCTGATTGGGCCAAAGAAGTACTCGAAGGTGTTACATGCCGGTAAAGTAATTTCAATACCATTCAGATTTGGATCAAACACTGTACTAAGCAGGGGTTTATCCAAACAATCTTTAAATCATCTATGTCGATTCTTTTCAATCACTGCCGCCTATATAAGCCGTGCTAAAGTAAAATAGTTAATCACTATCCTTTAAAATGGTAAGCGTACCTCCTTCAATACCGGTATAAAATACAATCAGTTTCAGTGTTTCATGCCCGATATTTTTGCCATTGTGAATCGTGTTCGTCACCTCGGCAACTGCTTCACCCGCTGAGGCGGTCATTTTTCTGCCATCCATTAGGGTAATTTCAAGTTCTCCCTGCAAAATGTAAGCAAAAGAGGGTACGGGATGATGATGCCAGCCGGTTTCGGCTCCGGGCTCAATTTCAATTTTTAGTGCCGTGATTTTAGCAATCCCTTCAGGATAGGTTATGTTGTCACCATTCCAGGTTGTTGAAGTGTCAAGGAGTAATTTACTGCTCACAGAATGAAAACCCTGAGCGGCTAAATTATTGATGTTCAGAAAGGACAAGATAAAAACACTGGCAAGAACAGAGTAAAATTTGAGTTTCATGAAGGGGTTATGTTAGATTAAAAGGTTTTAGAGTGTCAGTTTTCAAAATGTTTACGTTCTTTTATGAAATCCTCATTGGAAATTAATCCCTGTTGCCAGAGGCCGGTTAAATAGTCAAGCTTGTCAATTGTACCCGGTGAAACTTCCGGTTTTTGTTGTTTTACCTTGCTGAGTTCAGACAGGCGCATGCGCTCCGCTTCTGAAGCGGCCAAGATCATCCCGGAAAGGTTTTCAGGATCTTTAATGCCGTGCATCCTCAGTGGTCTGCTCTTTGTTCGGATGATTAACGTACCGATGCCAAATTTTTTATCTATCCAGCGTTGTTCAATATCGATACTTTGAATGTCGGCGAGATCAACGGTATCTGTAATTTTCTGATCATTATATGTGATTTGTTGATCGGTAATCCTATAACTTATCGAACCGAGCTCACTATTTTTCTTATAAATAAGATAAATACCCAATCCAAAGAGAGGTATAAGCAAAATCCCTGCAAGGAACCACCAAAAAAAATGAGTCTTTTCAGGGTAAATTGTAAATGATTTATCAGGCATAAGGAAAATTTTTATGAATATAACGAATCATTCACAATTGACATTCGGATATTTGATGCTGACCCGTTCTGAGAACAAAAGCGTTGCTTTTGGCTGCTGGCACTCACTGCTTCATAGTACTGAGCGCAGGATTACCCAAAACTATCCGGTTCTGCAAGATAAAAAACAGTTCTATAGCGTGTTTCACATTCATTTCATAAAAAAGTGATTCTTTCTTCGTATATTTTTTACCTGCTAAAAACCCTTATTTCCCTGATAAGATTTTGAAACCCTGGAAATATATTATTGCGATTTGGATGACCATCGTCATTTCAGCCGGATTTCTGATTCGGATTCCAAGTATCCCTATTCTGGAGGAATCTGCCCGGAATCTCTTTCTGCATGTGCCGATGTGGTTTACCATGATGGTGGCTTTTGTTATGGCATTTTATTACAGTATCCGGTATCTCAACGATGAAAATATTGAATGGGACTTGAAAGCAGAAACTGCAACGGCAGTCGGTCTTGTTTTTGGAATATGCGGTCTGCTGACCGGCGCGTTGTGGGCACGCTTTACCTGGGGTACCTGGTGGACATTTTCAGAGCCAAGAATGAATTTATCTGCACTGGCCATGTTGATATTTGTAGCATATTTTATTTTGAGGACTGCATTCAATGATCCCGTAAAAAGGGCAAAAATCTCTGCGGTTTATAATATTTTCGGTGTTACTACCATCCCGTTTTTACTCTATATTATACCAAGGCAACTTCCAAGCCTTCATCCGGGGGCAGATGGAAACCCTGCATTCAGCGATATTACGGCACCGGAATTACGACTAATTTTCTATCCGGCGGTAATTGGATTTATCGGGCTCGCCATCTGGATGATGGATATTGTAAAACGATACAAAAAGTTGCAACTTCATGCATCAGGTAATTTATGACGTATTTATTTAAACAAGAAACAGCTTCCGCTGCCGTTGATACCCTGACAAAAAGTTACTCCGAAAGATGGGAGGGGCTTGAGGGTATTGAACAATCATCTTATTTTGTACAGATGATGGCATCCAATGATTTGATTTTTGTAGTACTTGGCGTAAGCCTGATCATTTGGTTTGTTCTGCTTTTTTACATGATAAAGATTGACAGAAATCTTTCGAAACTTGAAAAAACGTTAAAAGAAGAAGAAAATGAAGCCTAAGATTATTGTCGGGGTTCTTGCCATTGTATTTTTTACATCTTTACTGATGTACAACTTTGGAAACAGTATCAGCACGTATGTTAATTTTGAAGAAGCTTCGGTGCGAAGCACTTCTCATGTTATCGGAACATGGGAGAGTAGTCTTGATCATGGGTTTTCCAGAGAAGCAATGCAATTTTCATTTCACATGAAAGACCAGGACGGAAATGTGAGACGAGTTGTTTATCCAAGGCCCAAGCCAAATAATTTTGAACAGGCAACCCAATTGGTTGTGATTGGCGAAATGCGGAATAATACTTTTCATGCCAGCGAAATGCTGATGAAATGCCCCTCTAAATACAATGACCCGAGTGAGCTTGAACTGTTAAATACAGCAGAAAGCTAAGAAGTTATGGTATCAACATTTGGTAATCTTTTTCTGAGCGGCGCGTTTGTCGCATCTCTTGTCGCAATGGCTTTTTATGCCTGGGCTGCTGTCAGCGAAAATAAATCCATTGAAAGGATTGGCAACTGGGTTTGGGGTTTAAAGGGGCTTTTGGTTTTTGCCTCGTCTGCAGCCCTGATTTATCTCCTCATGACGCACCAGTTCCAGTACTACTACGTCTGGAATTATACAAGCCTTGATCTTGAGACAAAATACCTCTTTTCCGCATTTTATGGTGGTCAGGAAGGCAGTTTTATGCTATGGATTTTTTGTGGGTTTATTGTTGGTTTAGGGTTGATAGCATGGACACGCAAACCCTACAAAGCGCCGGTAATGTTTGTGATGGCATTAACCCAGTTTTTCCTTCTGTCAATGGTAGTGGGATGGGATCTCAACTTTACCCAGATCGGTGCCACACCGTTTCGTACCATTGCCCAGGAAATGCCGAATGCTCCGTTTATCCAGGCAAATCCCAATTTTGTACCGGCTGATGGTACCGGGTTAAATGACCTGCTCAAAAGCCCGTGGATGATGATTCACCCCCCCATTATTTTTGTAGGGTTTGCCATGATGACCGTTCCCTTTGCATTTGCAATCGCCTCGCTCTGGACCAAAACCTATCATGAGTGGATACGTCCGGCCCTTCCATGGACACTGGCCGCAAACCTGTCACTCCTGACAGCAATTTTTCTCGGTGGATACTGGGCTTATGAAACACTTTCATTCGGTGGATACTGGGCTTGGGATCCCGTAGAAAATGCATCCCTTGTTCCCTGGCTCATCGGCACTGCAGGTATTCATGCAATGATCATCCAGCGAAAGAGCAGCCGTGCGCACAAGGCATCTCTCTTTTTTGCCATACTGGCCTATGTGACGATTGTCTATCAGACCTTTTTAACGCGATCCGGTGTGCTTGCAGATCAGTCTGTACATAGCTTTGTTGACCTGGGGTTATACGGGCAGTTACTTACATTTATTCTTGTAATGACCTTCATGGGTATCGGATTTTACCTCTACAGGTACCGTGAACTTCCCAGCCCGGATAAGGAGTCGAAGTTTTTGAGCAGGGAGTTTATGACATTCACCGGCTCCATGCTGCTTTTTATTCTGGGTTTTGTGATTATCATCGGAACCAGTTCGCCCATTATTGGAAGGTTATTTGTAGCAAATCCTACACCACCTGAGATTCAGTTTTATAATGACTGGAGCATGCCGATTGCCATTATTATGGCACTGGCAACGGTAATCGGTCAGTTTCTGTTTTGGCAAAAACACACTTGGGAAAGCCTCGCAGGCAAGCTGATTATGCCGTTACTGATCACTTCTGTTGCTGCCGTTCTTACGATTGTAATTGGCGATGTAAGAAACTTGTACTATATGATCTATATTTTTGCCGCCTGGTTTACTGTGATTGGTAATTCAACTGTGATGTTCAGCCTGCTCAGGAAAAATCCCGGGATGGTAGGCGGTACTGTAACCCATATTGGTTTTGGTGCTTTGCTGCTAGGCATTATTGCTTCTTCAGTTTACACCGAACCACTGCTGGATCAGCGAACCGCAAACTATAATGCAAGAATTGCTGCGGGAGATGTTTTTGATGAAGAAGGATTTCCCGTTACACAGCGGGTCGAGATGTTTGAACTTGAGATTGACCGTCCCAAACTGATCAATAATCGTTATATGGTTACTTACCAGGGATTTGATCTGACGGATTCCCCGCGTCCAGGCCAACAAAATTATATCCTCAAATTTGAGCCAATAGACGGAAGCAGCCCGTTTTACATGTCACCTGAAGTTTATCCGATGCTCACCACGTCATCAAGGGACAACATTGAGTGGTCGGTTGATCCGTTTGTACGAACAGGCCTCACCAGTGATATCTATCTTTACGTAGCAGGCAGCAGGTATGTTGAGAGAAGAAACCAGGAATTGCAACGTCAAAACCGACCCGGCTCTATAATACCGGTAGGCGAAACCGATGTCCCTGATGTACAAAATATAGAAATTAAAATGGGTGAAACCATTGATGCGGGGCCATTCTCATTCACATTCCGGAATTTTATTCCTGCAAGGGAAGATGCTCTGCCGGAGAATACTCAAATCGGAATCCGGGCACTGATTATTGTAGAACATCAACCCACCGGTAATGCATTTGAGGTTGAACCTCTGTTCGCTGTCTATACCGATGAAGGCAGAAGTTTTACATACTCTCCGCCACTGGAAATTGACAGGTGGGATATGAATATCATGTTTACACGAATCCATCCGGAATCTGATTCCATTGAACTTACCGTTCACGGACTTGATGAAGATTTTGAGGAAGACTGGATTCTTGTGGTGGCCGAAAAGAAACCCTTTGTGTCAGTAGTGTGGCTGGGTACATTTTTGTTGATGGCAGGTTTCAGTATATCCATTTTCCGTCACTGGAAACGCGAAAAAGATACCCAGGAAAGTCGCGATTAATTCAAGCTGTTATCATTGTTAATAATATGATCAGCAAACCGGTTCGTTTTTCTGGCATACGATGTGTTTGATCATGTTGTCTCTTTTTCTTAAATGTAGTAATTCATGAAAAGGTATATTTATTTTATTTTTGCAATTGAATCGATCCGTTCACGATAAATAACGTATTTTTTCAATGTTTAACTGCATCTGTGACAATGTTTTCTTAGTATAGTTATCAAACCGAAAACTTTAAAAAAATGAACATGGTAAAAATCAAATTAGTTATCCTATTTCTGTTCGCTATGGCTGTAGCAGTTGGTTGTGCGGCAGAAGAAACGGCTGAACGTACTTATAGTGAAGAACCGTTAACACAGGAATTCAGTACACAATACCAGGATATTAAAGTTACCAAACTGGCAGGTGATTTAAACCGGCCGTGGGCAGTTGCCTTTTTACCGGACGGTCGTTTCCTGGTCACCGAGCGCCCCGGGTACCTGAATATCGTAGATAACGGTGAAGTGATTCGTGTTAACGGCACACCCGCTGTAAAAGCTGTTAATCAGGGTGGAATGATGGAAGTAGTTACACATCCGGATTATGAAGAAAACGGGTGGATTTATCTTACATATTCAAAGGAAAATGAGGAGGGCGACACCGCTGTGGCTGTTGTAAGAGGCAGGCTTGATGGGACCGATTTTGCAGATCAGGAAGAGATTTTTGTGCAAAACCGTTACTCTTCACCCGGCCGTCATTA
>SKKO01000041.1 GCA_007123715.1 Balneolaceae bacterium
AATTTCCAAATGAAGGTGCGAGCCGCTGCTTAATAGTCCGCGATCACCCACCACACCGAGAATATCCCCTTTCAACACGAGGTCCCCGGGTTCTTTATACAGCCTTTCGGCATGTTTGTAAATACTCATGATTCCATCAGAATGCTGTACATAAATAATATTTCCATAATTAATAGTCCAGTTGGTATTCACAACTGTTCCGTCTGCGATAGTTCTGAAATGAGAATTTCGCTGTGCTGCTATGTCTATACCGTAATGGCCTACATTTGGGGAGAAGCCCTGTGTCAATGTTCCCTGGACCGGAATAAATGATGGGAAGTCGGGTTTTCGTTCGCGTGTTTTTGCCGTCATAATTTCATTTCTGGTAAGTAATTCAAATGTTTGAACTACCAAAGGTTCCCGAAAAACGGATTGTATCCCCGGAGAAAGTTCTGCTTCATAATGTAGATTAACCTGAAAGATTGTATCCGGAACATTTCGGACAAAATCTTTCAAATCATTCAGTTGAACTTCCCTTGCCAGCAATGAATCCTGCAACGCCATTACTCTCTGATTGATGGATATCACTTCATCTCGAAATTTATCATCAATCTGTTTATAGTAAATAGACCTGAGAGGTGTTGCAAAAAAAATGAGAACAGCAAACAGTAACGTAGCTATTACAATACCTCCACCCAGCATATAGATATCAAGAGGTTTTACACTGTACGTGCTGGCAGTATCCGGATCATTTTCATCCAGAACCACTACAGCAACCTCACCATCTTCTTTTGATATAATTCGTTTTATAAATTCCCACATAGCTTAAAACGGGATAAACTCATAAATGATTATTAATGAGAAATTTCAGTAAACCCCAATCATTTCATTTCTTATGAAACTGAATAATTGGGAGCTTCTTTCGTTATTTGTACAGAGTGAGGATGGCTCTCCCTGTAGCTCGCAGCGGATATTTGAACGAACTCCGCACGTTTCAGTTCCTCAATATTTTTGGCACCAACATAGCCCATGGCTGCCCTAAGCCCACCCACCATCTGGTGTGCTACTTCGCCGAGGTATCCTTTATACGGAACCCGTCCCTCAATTCCTTCAGGAACAAGTTTCAGGTCGTCTTCAACATCCTGAAAGTAACGGTCTTTTGAACCTTTGCTCATAGCTCCGAGACTGCCCATACCCCGATATGATTTGTATTTTCTTGCCTCATAAATGATGGTTTCTCCGGGACTCTCATCCACACCTGCAAACATCGACCCCATCATTACCGCATCGGCACCACCGGCAATGGCCTTGGGAATATCGCCGGTCTGTTTGATACCTCCATCGGCAATTAAACCAATGTTATTCCTGCCTGTATATTCGGCAATTTCCATAATGGCAGAGAGCTGAGGCACACCCACACCGGTAACCACTCGCGTGGTACAGATTGAACCCGGCCCAACACCTACTTTTACAACATCTGCACCTGCTTCGGCAAGTGCTTCGGCAGCAGCTCTTGTGGCAATGTTCCCGCCTATAACATTCAAATCTTTGTAGGCCGCCTTGATTGTTTTCACCATTTCAAGCACACCCCTCGAATGGCCGTGTGCTGTGTCAATAGTAACCATATCCACACCCGATTCAACCAGTGCATCTACACGGTCCATCGTATCGGGTGTTACACCAACAGCCGCTCCAACCCGAAGCCTCCCCATGTCATCTTTACAGGCATTCGGAAAATTCATCTTTTTCTCAATGTCTTTAAATGTGATGAGGCCAACCAGCACTTTATCTTTATTGACGATCGGAAGTTTTTCAACCTTGTATTGCTGAAGAATTTCCTCAGCCTCTTCAAGGCTTGTATTTTCTTTTGCGGTAATCAGGTTTTTGCTTGTCATTATGTTACCTAGCTTTTTGTCAACATAATGTTCGAAACGAAGATCCCGGTTTGTTACGATCCCGATAAGCCTGTTACCGTTTTCAACAATGGGTATTCCACCGATTTTGTGCCTTTTCATCAAGGCTCTTGCGTCTTTAACTGTTGCATCAGGTGGTAAAGTAACAGGATCTACAATCATGCCACTTTCACTTCTCTTCACCAGGCGTACATGCTCGGCCTGTTCTTCTATAGTCATATTTTTGTGAAGCATGGCTATGCCACCTTCACGTGCCAGTGCAATAGCCATTCTGTATTCCGATACGGTGTCCATTGCTGCGCTTAATATGGGAATATTCAAAGTAATGGTTGGCGTAAGCTGCACTTTGGTGTCTACTTCGCGCGGCAAAACGCTTGAATAAGCCGGAACAAGCAGAACATCGTCATAGGTTAAACCCTGGCGTGTAATGCTTGCGAAGGGTGAAGAGTTCGTCATCGGGAAAAAATTCGCTTGGTTTACAGTTTGGTAAAGATAAAAAAATCCCGCCCAACTTATTTGCCAAATCTGAAAATTCATTCCACAGAATCTGGTCTATATGCATTCCTTACTCATCCTTCTGACATTCGCCGTCTGAAGCCTGCATTCAGTGCCAGATAAATTACTGCTACCTACAGTTTTGTTACCCTCAACGCATTTACGGCTGTTTCAAGCGAGCATATGTTATCCATGAAGCTCTTTACCCAGAAGTCTACACTCTCTCTCCTTCTCTGTACAAGTGCACAGCTGGTGGAATATCGCCCTTCCAGTTCATCTACGTAACCTTTTACATCCGCTTCAATCACGAATTTCAGTTCAGAGGGAAGCTCTCCCCATCCCAGCAGGCCGAACATCTCCTGTGTGTTTCTGTAATCCTGTTCGGCTTTTTTGAAAATAGAAAGGAGTGCGGACTTTGGCGCTTTTCTTTTAACGGATTTTTTTGCTGCGTTCATCATTGCTTTATGGGTTTCGTTGAAGTTTAAAGCAAACTACACAGCGGTAGTGACATCTTAATGTCACCCCATTGCTAAATTATTTTTACTACCCGTAAATTAATCTTATTCCCTCTTCTGTTTGCTAATCTATTCCCTGATTATGGCCTCCACAAATCCCTGAATTTATTCCCGATACTTTTTGATGCATCCATTGTTTTCTTAAATGGGGCACTGCCAATCAGTTTCATTAGATCATAGGTACCTTTGGTCACGATTGCTCCCAGTTTCTTCGCGGCGGCTGCCGTGGCTGAGTTTCGCAAGGTGATCCGCTCCGGCCTGATCAGCGAATTGCAATAGCGTTGGGTAATGATTCCCACACGAAGCGTCAGAAATGTGTTTGATGCGCCGGAAAGTGCGGAGTTTACAATCAGGGATGTTCCCGGCAGCATTGACACCGCAGATCCCACCCCGGTATTGATGGCACTCTCAATCATTTCAAGATATTCGGCCTCATCAAGCTGGGAGGCGATCAGGGCCGTTGCCAATACATTGGTATAGAGAAAACTCATATCGTTTATGGTGGGACGCTGGCTGTACACATGGGCTATATCCCAGATCAGCTTAAGCTGGAGTGCAATCATAAATAAAGCATCAAGTGCCCCGTTTTGAGATATTGCCGTAGTGTAAAACGCACGTTTTGCATATAGCCTGATCTTTTCGTCGGCTATTTCATTCAGCAGAGACAGCGCCTGTTCAATTTCTTGCTGCGTCTTGATTGCCTGTATGGCTGGAAGATTTTTATTGCGCGTCAGCCTTCGCGACAACTGCCTGAGATGCTTTTCATATTCCCTGCCTTTTTTTTCTTTAGGCGGAACGAGTGGCGCCGGCATCAGTAAAAATAGCGCCAATGGCAGCAGAATCAACACGGCAAATAATGTGAGTGAAAGAATCAGGATCACCTGGCCGGCAACCGGGCTCAGCTGGCTCACAGTTGCCGAAAACTGGATCACCTGGTTTAGCAAAAACAACATGAACAGCAATCCGGCGGAGATCGATATGGCCGCTAAAATTCGTTTTGACGATGTTGACATAGTATCGCGTTCAGAAGTACAAATATTCGCAGAACTGCAGGCAAGAACCACCGGAATGCCCGGGGAATTGTCATTCTTACAGGCCTACTCTTTCAAAAATTTCATCTACCCGGCGGATGTGGTAGTCTACATCAAAAGCGTCATCAATCTCGCCGGAGTTCAGGTTCTCTTTGATGATATTATCCTGTTCTGCAAGATCCCGGAAAGACCGTCTTTCCTCCCACGCTTTCATTGTCAGCGGCTGAACAGTATCGTAGGCATTCTCACGTGAAAGGCCTTTTTCGATCAGCATCAACAGCAGCCGCTGGGAATATACCAGCCCGTGTGTTTTTTCCATGTTTTCTTTCATGTTTTCCGGATATACCATCAGCTTTTCGATCACACCCGCAAAACGGTTCAGCATGTAATCCAGCAGAATTGTTGCATCTGGCAGGATAATGCGTTCCACTGATGAGTGGGAAATATCACGTTCGTGCCAGAGAGGGATATTCTCAAAAGCGGATACCATATAGCCGCGCAGCACACGCGCACAACCGGTAATATTTTCGGAACTGATGGGATTGCGCTTGTGCGGCATCGCTGAGGAACCTTTCTGTCCTTTACTGAAAAACTCTTCTGCCTCACGAAGCTCGGTTCGCTGAAGGTGACGGATTTCCACGGCAATTTTTTCCAGTGTAGACCCAATCAATGCCAATACAGACATATAAAATGCATGACGGTCGCGCTGTAGGGTCTGGGTGGAAATGGGAGCCGGACTAATACCCAGAATATCACAGGTTATTCTTTCAACTTCCGGGGGAATATGCGCAAACGTACCAACTGCCCCGGAAATTTTCCCGAATTCCACACCGGCAGCAGCCATTTCGAATCGCTCTGTGTTTCGCTCCATTTCAGCATACCAAAGAGCACATTTCAGGCCAAATGTAGTCGGTTCTGCATGAACTCCGTGCGTGCGTCCCATCATAACGGTAAACTTGTGCTCCCGTGCTTTCTGCCCGAGCGCGCCTGTGATGCGTTCCAGTCCCTCTCTCAAAAGCCGGTTGACCTGCTTTAGCTGGTAACCGTTGGCTGTATCCACAACATCTGTAGAAGTAAGCCCATAGTGAATCCATTTCTTTTCATCACCCAGCGTTTCGGATACGGCCCGTGTGAAAGCCACCACATCATGGCGGGTTTCTTTTTCAATTTCTTTGATCCGCCCGATGTCAAATGAAGCTTTTTTATAAAGCAGGTCCACATCCTCAGACGGTATTTTTCCGATTTTGCTCCATGCTCGGCACGCAGCCAGTTCCACATCGAGCCATGCCTGGAAATGATTTTGTTCAGACCAGATGTCGGCCATTTCTTTACGGGAATATCTTTCGATCATGTTTGGCGAAAAATTTTGGGTTGTTCAGAATGATAAATGTAAGCTGTGGACTTTAAAATAAATATTCTTTCTGTAAGGGATTCGGTTTTTTGGGTTCATATATATAGTAAATAATAACAAAATGACAGGCTGAATGAGCTACAGAAATTTAAAAATATGGAATCTCGCAGTAGAGCAATCGATTCTTATCCATGAGGTATCTTTCATACTGCCCCCTTTTGAGCATTATGAAACAGGAAGTCAAATCCGGCGATCATCAAAGTCGATCCGTTCAAATATCGTCGAAGGTTATGGGCGCCGGAGATATAAATCTGACTATATCCGATTTTTAACTTACGCACACGCTTCCGTTCTTGAGACGATTGACCATCTCGACACCCTGACTGATACAGGATCTTTAAGCGATCATGAACTATATTCCTGTATCCGGAAACTACTGGATGAGTGCGGAAATAATCTTATAAGTTTTATTAGCGGAGTTGAGCGTGAATATTAACAATATATACCCTCCTCCCCTTTCCACAATTCATTCAATTATTGTACCGGTATTTTTACAAAGGTGCCTGCGGGTATGGTATCATCAAGATAGACCTGGTTAACGATAGCTATCTCCTCCGGAGCGATATTCATAGGCAGGCTTTGGGGCAGCAAATCACGAAAACGGGTATCCCGATCCAATTGCCGAATGGACAATCTCACAGGATTAATATTCAAAATTCGCTGGTCATCAAGCTGCCTGAATCCCCCGGTGGTTTCCGCGAACCGGGGTTTCATCGAGTCAAATTTATTCCGTTCCGTGTAGTTGATGAAGCGGTATACTCTGCTTCCATATTCAAGAGCATAAATATTCACTCCGAGATTCTGATTTTCATCCTGAATAAAAAAGTTAGCTTCGTAGGCGGTCAAATTACCGCTCTGATTCGCACGCTGGTCATCTGTTTCAATATTGTTGGCACTCAGAAAAGACTGTACAGATTCGCGCGCATTGGATGATTCATTATCTATCCTCAAAATCATAACGGCATCCTGTTCCGGGCTCAGCAAGACCACCTGCGAGGGCTGATTGATCATTATCCAGTTCTGCGGTATAGGGAAATGGAATGCAAGTTCGGGATGAAAATAGGTGTTTTCTTCCCTGAAGCCATTGCGGGGGTTTTCGCCATAAATCATTCCATCGAGAATCTCCATGTATGTTTCGGTATTCAGGATAGTTTGTTCATACCCGTTTTCTTCCCATTCCCGTGCTTTTCGCGGGATGTTTCTTTCCCTTTCACCCGGATCAGGGTGAGTTGATAGCAGGGATGGTATCGACTGGCCTGCTCTCTCGGAAATCCGTTTCAGGCTGGTAAAGAAAGCAGCTCCTTCCGCTGCCACATAGCCGGTTTTGGCAGCATATTCTACACCGAGCCGGTCCGATTCACGTTCATGGTTACGGCTGTAGCTCAAAAAAAGGAGTCCGGCCGCCTGGCTGCTTAAGTTCAGGATGGTCTCGCCGGGCAGCCCCAGAAGTTCCTGCCCCAGGATAGCGCCGCCCAGAACCACTACAGAACCGATCGTCTGCTGCAAACCACGCTGTGATGCATGGCGTGCAGCCACGTGACCAATCTCATGCCCGATAACCACAGCTAACTGTGCTTCGTTGTTCATGTGAGCCATCAGTCCCCGGGTTACATATACATAGCCTCCGGGCAAAGCAAAAGCATTCACTACGGGACTATCCAGTACGCGAAACGTAAAAACGGTTTCTCTGAATTGGTCTGCCGTTTCTTCCCGTCGCATATGACTATTCTCAAGTATTACCTTGCTAATTTCATTGAAATAATCAGCAACACCTTCGTCATCATACAATCCGAACTCCCTGACAATTTCACTGTCCACATCTTTTCCGATTTGTACTTCCTGATCCCAGGAGTAGGCATAAGCCCTTTTTTGCCCGGTAATCGGGCTTTGCTGAACCACACAGGACGGAATAATAAATGAGATAAATAGTAGAGGTAAAAAAAGTCGTGTAAGCCTTTTCATAACAGGTACGTTTTATGATTGGATATCCGCAGATGAACTCACCATCTTGTATATCTAAACAAAGGTAAGGTTTCAAATAGTTTATTTCGATAATGATCCTTCAAAGATAACAAAATCACTGCCATCCGCCATTCCTCCAAATTTTTGGAGGTGTTTATAAAGATACAGCAATGCGTAGGAATCAAGGGTACAATATTTTGATAATAAATCGGGAATGAAGCTTTCTTCGCCCGGAGTCAGCAGCCCGTTCTTAAGTGAAATCCAGGCATTCATGGCTGAAGAGCCATCAAAAATGGCGGAATCGTATTCATGGGTCTCATTAAAATCTCTTACGTTTGCCATACACACTGATTCTTTATTGCTGTATTTTTTCTCCCACATTTTAACAGCCCCGAAAACCTGTTTTAAACCAAGCCCTTTTGTTAGAAAGCAGTTATAGTAATAGCTCCTTATTAATTCGTTGATATCAAAAAAACGATGCTGATACTCCCTATTTTTACCACGGCGAATTGTTTCCAGGATTTCAATCTGCCTTGGATAAAGCATCGAATTTTTTTTAAAAGTGTTGATAAGATTGTTGATACCCTGCCTCTCAAATGGTGAAAACTGAATCAGGGTGCCATGCAAGATTCCGGGTATTCGGCTAATCTCGTCTGTAAAACGAATATGAGGATCCGGGTTATGCGGATCCAGATCGATCCATTCTGTGTGATGAACGATACCACTGGTTTCGAGTGTATGGCATGAAAATTGAAAATAAACCGGTTCATACGGCCGCATACCACGCTTAAAAGGCAGTGCATAGGTTGCAGCTTCAAAATCAATAAAGTGTAGCGGATATTCCAGTTCATCCATTTTCCTGATTCCTGGTTTTATCCATAAAAGCGGTGTTTCATGATCACCTGCCTGTAAAATTTGCAGGTTTCTGCGTTGCTGGATGGTAATGGATGGACCTCCAAACTTCTGCATCTTATCAAATGAATCGAGGCCGTCCTGTATTTCAGCCTGCTCCTGGAAGTACACCCCGTTTCCGCTTTGGCTTTGATTACCATGGCCAACCAGTTCATGAATATGCCTGGCTGGCTTTTTGATTGTCTCATCAACAAAATATGTTTGCCAGCAGCCCGGGTGATCATTTTGACCTTTTCGAAAATCACACCACCTGCATCCATCATGCCTGCTGAGATCAGCTGAGGGAAACGGAAGTTCTGTAGTACTGATTATATCTAACACCGCTTTTACGGGTTGCTCCGAAAAGAGTGAATGCGAAACAGATCCCGGAATGGAAGCATGAACTTTCAATGTACCGGGTGTTGCATCAACGCTTGAAAAAAGGCGATTCAAATCAGCAAGTTTCTCCTTTTTTTTCGTTTTAAAATAGTCTGACACCCTGTTCAGGTTATCTGTGGACGCCCTGAACCCGGTTCCCGGAAAATAAAACTGAACGGAAACTTCTGCTTCCGGATATGCACGTTTCAATACCTCAAGTCTGTAGGCTGCCTTAAGCAGGTAAGTAGCCGTAGTACGTTTTCTATCCGCGTTATCTATAATATTCCGTTCCGATTCTTTCCTGAGTTTTCCGTGTATCTGAATGATCACAAAACGGTCTCCCTCCTTAACGAGAATTGGAATTCTTGTCACCAGCCTTCCTGCAATGATGACTGCACCGCTAATTACAGCGTCACTTTCACGAAGCCATGAACTCGTTTCCTCTGCAGCTGTCCGGAATGAATCGGATGTATTTCGTATACCAGAGAATCGCAAAGCTACTGCATCGCGCAGGTTCAGTTTATTTCGCTGCCGGTAAACAGGCTTTTCCGTAAACAGGGATTCATCACCGGCCATAAAATTCATTTTCAGCGGACAGCTCACCGCCTGTTGAAAATAGTGGTCGTTAATCAGGTCTGGGGTAAATTTTCCGGCCAAACCTACTCCACTATATTCACTTCAGGTACCAGTTCCACTCCAAACATATTTTTCACGGATTCCCTAATCCTCATTGCATATTGATAAATCTCATCTCCCGTAGCGCCTCCGTGATTCACAATCACCAACGCCTGGTTACTATAGGTGCCTACATTCCCAACTTTTTTTCCCTTCCAGCCGGCTTTTTCAATTAGCCATCCCGCCGGAATCTTGATAGAACCATCTGCAACAGGGTAAGACGGTATATCGGGATAATCGATACATATCCTTTGATGAACTGATTTTTCTACGACCGGGTTTTTGAAAAAGCTGCCTGCATTTCCCAATAGTACGGGATCCGGCAGTTTCGATCTTCGTATTGCGACTACCGCTTCATACACATCCCTGATGGTTGGGCTGGTAATTTTTCTATTCTCAAGATATGTAGCCAAAGCATGATAAGAGGTATTTGGAGTATGATTTTTCTTTTTGAGACGAAGAAATACCTTTGTTATAATTACCCGGTCTTTTAATTCCCTTTTAAATATACTGTCCCGGTATCCGAAACCGCAATCACTGTGGCGATAAATTTTTTCCGAATGATCCCTCAGATCAAAACAGTGCAGTGATTCAAAAACCTGCTCAAGTTCCACCCCGTAAGCCCCAATGTTCTGAATGGGTGCTGCGCCCACGGTACCTGGTATCAGGGCAAGGTTTTCGATGCCTCCGTAATGATAATCCACTGTCCGGAAAACCAGGTTGTGCCAGTTTTCTCCTGCACCCGATTCAATCAATGCGGTATCATCATCTTCTTCAGTTACACTGATACCGGGAATCGAGATTTTGAGTACGGGCCTCGATAAATTCTTTTTAAACAAAATATTGCTGCCGCCACCGAGTATAAATGGATTCTCCTTTTCAAAAAAACCTTCCCGAGAAAGTTCATGAAGGTCGTTAATGGAAAAAATTTCAACCAAATAAGATGTAACTGCTGGCAGGCCGAGTGTATTCAGATGAGTAAGATCTGCGTCTTTCGTAATTCTGATAGCCATTAAAGTTTAGGATCTGTCAGCATTTTTACCCGGAGTTTTTTTACGCGGTTGTTTTTTACGGAATGAACGGTAAGTTCAAGATTTTTATAAGTCACACGTTCACCAACATTCGGGATACGTTCGGTTAGATGATAGATAAGACCGCCGAGTGTTTCAAATTCATCATCATCTGTCGAAATCTCTGTTCCCAGGATTTCGTCGATATCATCAAGGTCAATCTTTGCATCAAAGATATAAACACCGTTTTTAAATTTTGTGTAGAGTTTTTCTTCTTCTTCATCATACTCATCCCCAATGTCACCAACAATTTCTTCGAGGATATCATCAAGGGTAACAATTCCTTCTGTCCCGCCATATTCGTCAACAACAATGGCAATATGTGTTTTTTCATGTTGAAAATCACGAAGCAGGTCATCCAGTTTTTTGGTAGCTGGAATAAAAAGAGCTTTACGTGCAATTGTTTTCCAGTTGATTATACTCTCTTCCATATCGGTATTGATATATGGAAGCACATCTTTCGAATAGATAACACCTATAATATTATCCAGGTCATTTTCATACAGAGGCATCCTTGAAAGGCCTTTTTCCCTGATAAGTTCAATTACTTCCGGTAATGTGGACTGAACTGCAACAGCCACGATATTTACCCGTGAAGTCATTATTTCGCGGCCTGTGATATTTCCGAATTCGATCACGTTTTCGATAATTTCACGCTCATCCCCTTTAATGGAACCTTCTTTTTCACCCATTTCAGCCATATCCCTGAGGTCTTGTGCGGTCATTTTATTATCCGGCTTCGGTAGTTTTTTTTCCAGTGTCATGGTACTGTTGGCAATCAGACGGGATACTGGTGAAAGAAGGAAAAAGTTTACATAAATAAAACCGCTCATCATTCTTGCCACTTTGAGCGGATTATTTATTGCAATTATTTTTGGTGTGATTTCACTTAAAATCAAAATCATAAATGTAAGCACCACTATTTCTACCGTATATACAAGTGCGAGCGACAATCCATAATAAAGCGCAATTTTACCGGCAATTACTGCGGCAAGTACCGAACTCACAATGTTTGCAAATGTGTTACCGATGAGAATGGTTGCAAGCAGCCGTCTCGGTTTGTTGAGCATAGAATGAATACGCAGATCTTTTTTTCCGTATTCGCCAACAAATTTCAGTTGATCGAGTTGATTTACGAGTGAAAAATATGCCACTTCAGAGCCAGAGTAAAGCGCACTGATAACCAATCCGGCCAGCATCACAAGCAACAAGATGGTAATCTCTCCAAAATGAAGGGTATCGGTTTCTCCTGATATAAAGAAGAGAAATTGTGGTATCAAAGCAATAGGGCTACCCGGAGGTTCGTCTATCGTATCCAAAGATTAATTTATTGGTTAAAAAAAATATATAATACAAAAAAGGTGACGATCAAAGAGCGATCGCCACCTGTCAAGTTACAAAAAGTTGTGTATTGATTAGAACGGTAAATCATCGTCCATATCATCGAACTGGTCGTCAATTTCCACGGCTGCAGCAGATTTATTATTTTTTGCCTGCGGATTCGGGTTGCTTCCCCCCGAACTTCCACGTGAATCAAGCATCTGCATACTAAGGGCCTTAATTTCAGTGGTATACCTTTTTTGGCCGTCTTTATCTTCCCATTCCCTGGTTTGGATCGGGCCTTCAAAGTAAACAAGTGAACCTTTTTTCAGGTATTCCTGGCAGATTTCGGCAAGCCTGCCCCAGGCAACTACCCTGTGCCACTCGGTATTTTCCTGCAATTCTCCATTTCTGTCTTTATACTTTTCGGTGGTAGCCACACTTATTGTTGCCACAGCGGTATTACTTTGTGTATAACGAACTTCGGGATCTTGTCCTAATCTTCCGATGATCATTGCCTTGTTTAATGAACTCATAATAGTTTCCTCTTATTTATTGTTAGTGTTCTACCTATAAGAACCGAAAAATCCGATTTCCTTACAGAATTTTTTTATCGCAGTGCATTTTCAAGTTCAAGTGAAGCATTGCTTCCTTCGTCACGATACTTGACAATAAGCGGGCAATACATATTTAAACCCATTTTTGCAGCCCATTCGCTGCCTGCAGGGCGTGTACCCGGAACAACAACTGCCCCTTCGGGTATAGCAGAGCCCTTGCCCAAAATGATCTCATTTACACAATCGTAAACCGGCACCGCCTTTGATAAGATAACACCGGGGGCTATCACTGCACGCTTTTTAACCAATATTCCTTCCACAATTACAGCGCCTGCTCCCACAAAGCAGTCATCTTCTATAACAACCGGACTCAGGCCTACCGGTTCAAGAACCCCGCCTATCTGCACGCCGGCAGACAGATGTACATTTTTACCGATTTGCGCACAAGAACCAACCAGTGCGTGGCTGTCTATCATCGTGCCTTCATCTATATATGCCCCGATATTAATATATGCAGGCGGCATGATGATTACTCCTTTTGCAACGTATGCACCTCTGCGTACGGAACTTCCGCCTGGCACCATACGAACTCCATCAGAAACGGAGAACATCCTGGGCGGCATATTATTTTTATCTACAAACCCTTCATAGATACCCCCATACTCCGCATTTTTCCCATTCCTGAATGCTTCCAGAATGGCCTCTTTTACATCAATATTGGCCTTCCAGAAATCTCCCGACGGCTCTGCCGCCCTGATCCTTCCTGTTTCCAGTTCGTCAAGGGTTTTTTTCCAATCCATAAAAATTTTTACTTATCTGTTTTGTTGATACCAGCTATGAATTTTCTCATCTATCTCAAGGAGTGCCCCGGCTGAAGAAAGTTCTTTTTCGGTGAGGGGAGCCCTGAGTGTAGCCGAACTGATCCATCCTTTTTCCTTTAGCAGCCTTTTTACAGGGATAGGGTTCGATGCACTAAACATCGTTTTTACTGCAGTATGCCATAGCGGAAATAATGCATTTGTTTCGCCTTTCAGACATTTCTTCACGTACAAACCCACTTCTTCCGGCCAAACATTGGAACATACCGAAACCAGCCCGCGGCAGCCAGCCGCCGAGAAAAATGGCAGAAGTGCGTCATCACCGCTAAAAAGGGGAATATCCGGAACAGCTTCACGGAACTCCTGAAAATCGTGAAGGCTTCCGCTTGCTTCTTTCATCGCCCAAACATTAGGATGGCTGTTTAGCGAAATCATTACCTGAGGGAAAAGTTTTATACCAGTGCGGGATGGAATATTATAAATCATACAGGGTTTTTCGGCTTCATCGAGCAAATCCCTGAACCATTCTGTCTGACCATTTAATCCCGGTTTCGAATAGAGTGGCGCAACCAATAAAAATGCATCCGTTTTGTCATTACAGTAGCTTATCCACTCCTTTTGTTTTTTCAGGTTATACCCGCCAACTCCAGTCATTACCGGTACCTTGAGGTCAAGAGTGGCCACAAAATCCACAATTGCTTTTTTTTCTTCATCATCCAGTGCCAGACCTTCACCGGTGCTGCCAAGTATCAATATTCCATTACCGGCAGCTTCCTGCCTGCGGAGAATATTTTCAAGATCTTCAAAGTGAACAGCTCCGTCTGCATGAAGCGGAGTTACAAGAGCTGTCCATAAAGTTATATTTTTCATGTCAGTTGTTTAAAAGCCTGGTCAAAAATATCCTGGAATTGATACATTCCTGCATCAATGTAAGGATTTGCAAGCAGGTAATTGGCTGCCCAGATTGCTCCATGGGCAAATATAATACGGGTGTGCGCTTCGTGTTTCAGGTAGATCGATTCGCCGGGCGTTTTAATGTGTAAATTGTGGATACCGATCACATCACCCTGGCGGTCGGATGATATGGAAGCTTCCTGTGCAAGCCAATCGCGCCAGGAAAGAGCTGTTCCGCTTGGGGCATCCTGTTTCTGAATATGATGAACCTCATGAATATGAAATTCCGGATTCACCAATAGCCCCGACCCTTTCCCTAGTATCTGTATTGCTTTTCTGACGAGATTCATCCCAAGACTGAAATTAGAACCGATAATCCACCGTGTATTCGCATTTTTTACCCGTTCGGGCAATCCGGCAGGCCACGGATACCCTGTGGTACCCCAGATGGCAGGAATTTTTGCTTCCAGAACGATTTCAATAACTTCAGCTGCGGCACTGCCGGGTACAAATACTATCGCAATATCGGTTTCCTGCAATTTTTCAGCAGTAGGCCGGTTAAATTCGTCAAAAGGAAGAGCATTATCTCCAAGGTGTTGGGCGATTGTGCTCCCTGTTTTTCCGGTTCCTATTACTGCGTATCTGATTTTTTTTTCCTGGCTTGTCATACTGATATAAATTTTTTGTGTAAAACTCTGACTACTTCTTCTGCATCATCTTCCGCTACAAGGAAACAAAGATTATGAGAACTTGCACCATGGCAAATCATGCGGATGTTTACATTTTCAAGTGCCCCAAATACGGGGCCGCTAAGACCTGCAGTTTTATCAAGATTATTCCCGACAAGGGCAATCAGCGAAAGTTTACCCTCGATATCTACTTCACAAAATGAACGAAGCTCATTAAGTATTTTTTCAGTTAGTTTTTGATTGCCCGGTGCATTGAGATCGGAATCAAGGGTCAGTGCCACACTAACCTCACTTGTGGTAACAAGGTCTACACTGATTTTGTAATCGGCTAAAACCTGGAAAAATTTGGCCAGAAATCCATGGCGATGCAGCATATCCAGGCTGTGTACAGTCAGAAGTGTTTGATTTCGCCGAAGGCTGATGGCCCTGATCACCGGTTTTTGGCGTGTTTCTTTTACGATCCATGTACCCGGTTTTTCGGGATGGATGCTCGAGCCAACATACACCTTTATATTTTTACGTATTGCAGGAACCATAGTAGCCGGATGCAATACCTTAGCTCCAAAAACCGAAAGTTCGGCTGCTTCATCAAAACTGATTTCCGTAATTGGTCTTGCATCTCCGGCAATTCGCGGATCGGTAGTATAAATAGCCGTAACATCCGTCCAGATTTCAAGAACATCAGCATTCATCGCTTCCGCAAACAACGCTGCAGAATAGTCGCTTCCCCCGCGCCCGAGAGTTGTGGAGGCTCCCTTAGAGTCAGAACCGATAAAACCCTGTGTTACAACACAGGCTTCCACAACGAGAGGCTCGAGTAATACAGAGCATTTATCTGAAATTGCATCAATATCAGGCTCCGCATTTCCATAATTATCGTCGGTCTTAATACCATCCCTCGCGTCGAACAGGTGTACCTTTTCACCGGTTACCTCTTCCAGTATGGTTCGGAATATTACAGAAGACAATCGTTCTCCATAAGAGAAGATTTCATCCCGAAGCATCAACGTCATAATCTGTTTTCTGGATGCGATTGCTTCCAATTCATCGCAGAGCGTTTCTACTTCACCGGGCAGGCTGCCCGGCTGATTCAGCTCACTACAAATAGATATGTGTTTTTCCCTGACCTGTTTTGCAATAGCCATTCGTTGATCAACGGATATATCGGTTGCAAATTCCGACAGCAGGTTTGTGGTACCCGCTGTTGCACTTACCACAATAATTTTTTTATCGGGATCGCTGCTCACAATGTTAGCGCACCGTCTCATGGCGGTGGCATCGGCCATACTTGTACCGCCGAACTTGGCTACTTTAAATAAATCTGGCATAATTGATTAAACATAAAATTACAGTTCGGAAAAATAGTGAAAATCTATTCCGAATGCATTCATAACCCTGTAAACCGGAATGCTTTCTTATGTTTCCATAATAGAAAAAGATGAGTGAATAAAATCTAAAATACTGTAAATAGTTTCGATTATTAACTTTAAATATACAATTCAAGAGTGCATTTACAGTATAGAATTATAAAAAACATTTTGTATTTTATGCTTCTGTTATAAATAGAAGGTTAATTACTTAAGATATTCGGTGATTTTTCATGCCAAGTGGAAAGAAAAGAAAAAGAGCAAAAATTGCAAAGCACAAGCGGAAAAAGCGTCTGCGTAAAAACAGGCACAAGAAGAAGAAGTAATTTTCCGGCTTCCAGAATTTTATAGGGCACGCATTTTGTGCCCTTTTTTATTTCAGGCAGCATGTACCACTACGCTGTCATCGGCAATTTTAATAATCCTGTTTGCTTTATACAGCAGGTGCGTGAGTTTGCGGGCAACGTAATCATGTACTTCATTCAGGCTATCCAGGTTTCCGATGTTGAATTGAAAATAGGAGAGCAGGTTAATCGCCGTAAGATATTTTCCATATTCATCGCCATCAATCTCAATATGCCAGCGCGTGATAATGTCGTCCGATAAAAGCAGTTCATTTACTTTTTTACTCGCCCTTTCCATCCACTCGCTGGCCATCTGGATACGGTAATTATCATCATGATCGCCCGGCTGTGGCTGGCAGCGCTCAACGTCAAAATGCCAAACCAGCTCTATATCGAGGGCAAGATTTACATTGGCCTCGGTAAGATTTTTATTTTTAAGCATGGGATGTCCGTCAGTACCACTTAACTTATTGGCAAGTGTGGCCTCACGGAAACTGTCCCAATCGAAATTAATTGATAAATGTGTTAAATGATTTGTCGAATCTTTTAAATCAATGACAATTTCAAGGCCGGCCGCGTATATTTTGGATTCTTCCCAGGTTTTAAATTTTACAACATTAATGTTTCTCTTGCTTAATGAACTGTTGATCTTATTTACAACAGACTGAAAAATAGGATATGGCATATCAGTTTTGTTTTATCAGGTTACAATTTAACTCCGCTCAATGAATAATTTTTATGTTCTGCATCACTTAATTAAAGAAATGCATGAAACCTGTACAGGCTTTTCATTCAAATTCAGTGTGTCTCCCCATAAAAACGTCTGGGAAGGATATCTTGAAGACGATTATAAAAAATATCGCCTCATCTTTTCAGCAAATCGTTCGGAAACCACTCTTTTTCTTGATCAATTCAGAGCATCCGGGAACAGTAATATTACCACATTTTTTAATGAGTTAACAAATCGGAAAATAATCAGCATAGAACTTGCTGCCAATGATCGCTATATATCCATTCATTTCTCTGATGGCTATATACTGCTTTTCCAGGTATTCGGAAATAAACCGAACATCTTTTTAATCCGGGAAAACGTTATACGGGAATCTTTCAAATCACCAGGCGTATTTACCGGAACCATTCCGCCTGAACCGCGTACCGGCCGGGCTTCATCTTCAAAACCGGATGCTTCTCTGATTCCAAAAAAGCAGATTCTGGCAATAGATCCAAAATTTCCCCGGCATCTCATCCCCAAAATTATTGAAGAATATAACCTTGATAAAAAAAAACCTGATGAAATCCAATCCCTGATTCACACTTCAGTGTCTGCGATGCTCGAAACCCCGCAATTCAGGATACTCGACGATGGGAACCTTTGCCTTTTGCCGCAACACATTTTACCAGCAGAAAATCTTGAAGTCTTTGAAGATGTGAATTCAGCTGTTCGTTTTGCCTATTATAAAACGTCGGGGGAGCGCAGGTTTTCTGCCAGGCTGCAATCCATCAAGCCAAAAATCGAATCACGAATACTAAAGCTTGAATCCTTGATGGCTCAGCTGCAGCAGGCAGACAAAGGACTGGAGAGAGCCGAGACGTATGAACAGTACGGGCATATCCTCATGGCACATGCACATATATCGATCGATGGCGAATTGCAGGTTCTCGAACTGCCGAATTATTACAATAACGATGAACCTGTAGACATTCCAATCGAAAGAGGGTTGTCGATCGCAGAAAATGCGCAAAAATATTACGAAAAGTCAGCGAAAGCGATCAGAAACGTTGAAGAATCTGTAAAAAGAGTGGAAGAAACCGGCAGCCAGTTGGCTGATCTGAAAACAATGGAGCGCTCCTTAAACAAGATTACAAAATCATATGAATTTGATAACTGGCTGAAAGAGCATAAAAATAAACTTTTGAGTCTGAGTGTTCTGACAAGTAAAACCGGGGGCATGAGCACCCCATACCGAAAACTACAATTAGATGGTTATGACATATGGCTCGGAAGAAATGCAAAAAGCAATGACAAGCTCACTACAGATGCCCACAAGGAAGATGTTTGGATGCATGCCCGCGGGGTAAGCGGTTCTCACCTCGTTATCCGCATGAATAATCAAAAAGAAATGCCCCCAAAAAGTGTACTTTTAAAAGCGGCAGCCATTGCGGCCTGGAACTCTAAAGCCCGGGGCGCTGGCCTTGTGCCTGTAAGCATTACAAAACGCAAGTATGTTACCAAACCAAGAGGCGCTCCTCCCGGCACGGTTCGTTTGCAACAGGAAGGTGTGGAAATGGTTGAACCGGCAGAGTTCAAAGGTTAAAATCAGGACAGGCTCATTTATAACAAATGGCTGATCAGAAACGATATAAGAAAAATAATAAACCAATCATTTTTATCTGAAATTGAAACGATTATCCATCTTCATATGCGGCATGATGGGATCCGGCAAATCAACAGCCGGAAAAATACTGGCCGATGAACTAAAACTCCCTTTTAATGACCTCGATGAACTCATTGAACGTGAAGCCGGCATGCCGATTCCTGAAATTTTTAACCGGGACGGTGAGCATCAATTTCGAAGGCTTGAAAGGGATCTGCTGCTCAATTACTCGCAAAATCTTGACGGTGTTCTGGCTTTGGGAGGAGGTGGCCTCCAAAACCAGCATCTTTTGGATCACATTAAATTACAGGGATGGTTAATTTACCTTGAAGCACCCGCAGAAGTTCTTTTTCAGCGGTTACAAACCTCTGAAGGAAGGCCAATGCTGGGTGGCCGGGCAGAAGACGACCTTTTTTCACGGATTGATACACTGCTTAAACAGCGCAAACCATTATATCGCCAGGCTCAGATTACTATTAACACAGAAGGACTGAATCCACGGGAAGTTGTTCAAAAAATCATTCAGAAACTGAAAATTTATGATGCAATATCTTGAAGTTAAAACCCAAAGCCATTCTTATAAAATTGTTGTTGGCAGAGAAATTTTTGAAAAATCACTGAGTGATATTCTGACTGACAGCAGCAACGACAGGCTTTTTTTGCTCGCTGATGAAAACCTGTTTCACCATCATGGTGAACAGTTACTGAAATCTCTGCAACATTTTTCGGGGGATGTACGGCATATGCTTGTGCCACAGGGCGAATCCAGCAAATCCGTCAAATTTTGGGAAAGTTCGGTAAATTTCCTGCTTACCAACGGCGTGCGCAGAAATACGCCTTTGATAGTGGCAGGTGGCGGTGTTACCGGAGATCTCGGCGGTTTTGCAGCAGCTTCAGTTTTAAGAGGTATTCCGATTATTCACATCCCCACTACCGTTCTTGCCATGGTAGATAGTTCCATAGGCGGAAAAACCGGGATCAATCATTCAACAGGAAAAAACCTGATTGGGGCATTCTATCAACCCAAAGCTGTGATCGCCGATACCCGGTTTCTCACAAGCTTACCTCGTCGTGAATGGATAAACGGCTTGAGTGAAATTTTAAAATACGGTGCCATCAGCGATGCTGAAATTTTTAATGAAGCATCCATTTTTTTGTCAGCCGATTACCTCTCGACAGACAGGGAAAAGCTGATATCTCTCATCTTCAAATGCATGAAAATCAAAGCCGATATTGTGGCAGCAGATGAGTTTGAAAGCGGAATTCGTGCTTTTTTGAATTTCGGGCATACATTTGCCCATGCATTGGAAAAAGCATGTAATTATGACAGCATAAGCCACGGGGAAGCCGTTTACCTTGGGATGCTTGCTGCACAAAAACTATCCCGCTTATCCGGTTCTTCGTTAACCGGCGATTTCCTTGAAGCATACAGGCCACTCTACCAATTCCGTGTACAACCGGCTGAGGTTTCCCGGGATGATATTTATTCATTTATGTTTCAGGACAAAAAAAGAACTGATGAGCATTTAAAATTTGTTTTATTGGATGAATGGCAATCTCCGGCCGTTAAAACAGTTACTAATAAAGAATATATTAAAGACGCAATTGAGCTTATGATCCATCAATTAAAACAATCTCAACCCGGCAAGAGTTAATCCTCTTTGATTCTCCGCTTTATACATATCATCTGGAAGTTTTTTTGGCGAACTGTATTTGTTCTGGCGGGTATTATTATATCCCTGCTGCTCATCACAGTTGTGGTGATTCAGTTACCCTCCAGTAAAAATTTTATCCAACAGGAAGTAACTGCCGCTTTTAATGCCCAGTTTGAGGGGACACTAGAAATGGATCAGATCGGCGGTTTTCTGCCATTCAATGCAAGTATTGGCGGTGGAAGAATTTACTCACCATCCGACAGCCTGAACCCGGTTCTCACTTTTGCCAAGGCTCAGGCTACGGTTAGTTGGTGGGAACTATTTCAGCAAAATCTTGTTATTTCTTCATTCAATCTCATTTCTCCAACCCTATTGCTTCATCAGGAAGATGACAACCTTGGTATCATTCAAGCGTTCAGCCCGGTCGCAGAGCGTACAGACAGGCAGCAAGATGAAAGGCCCTTGTTTTTTAACCGATTCGGAATTTTTGCACCCAGTGTTGGCGTCGAAGATGGCAGAGTCAGGATTGACGAAACAATTGTTCTCCCGCCGCATTTAGAACTTCCTGTACCACTTGTTGTAGAAAATCTGAGCTTCTCAGTATTTCTTGAGCTATCGGATAAGCTGGTTTTTTTTGACCTGCCAGATTTCATGGCAGAAATTCCCGGCAGCCCGTACGATTTTGTACAGCTTAGCGGCCAGTTTTATAATGATAATGAATACTTCGAGCTAAACAGGTTCAGGATAGCCACCAGCAACGGTCATGCTGACTTTACTTTCGAAGCTTCTCCTGTCAATATCTTCGACGAAAACATTGGGCAACAATTTTTGGATGCCTCTTATAAACTCGATATCACCGAGAGCTCTTTCGAACCGGAACTGATCCGCCAGTTTATACCCGGATATCCTGTTTTTGATGATAATCTTGAAATTGAACTCCTTTCAGAAGGAACCTTTTCCGAATTTTTTATCGATAAACTGCAAGCCAATGTCGGGCCTTCGTCAGTATTGATTTCAGCAAGTGCAAGGCAGCTTTTGTCCGATGAGATTACATACATTGCCCATCTTGAAAATGTAGTTATCCATCCGGAAATGATGAACTGGCTATCAGACACATATTTCGATGGTACGGTAAACCTGAACCGGTACCAATTAAGTACAATAAGAGGTGAATTATCCGGAAACAGGTCAGAACTTGATACTGAATTTATTGCTGAAACCCAGGCAGGAGCCTTCCGGCTTGAAGGTAATCTTGATTTCGGGGATCACCTGGGGTATAACCTCCGTTTTGAGGTAGATTCTCTCGATATCACCCCTTTCCTGGCAGATACTGTCAACAGCAGTATCATTCTCGGAGTTGTAACGGTTGACGGGAGCGGCTTGGCTGAGAATACGCAATTCAACAGCAGAGTAGACCTGAGCAACAGCCGGCTTTTCGGCCATGAAGCTGATACATTTACCGCTGATTTTTCGTACGCGGCTAATCAATTAACCTATAATATCAGAGGCGCGAGTAATCAGCTTCTTGTCTCTGCACAAGGCCTTTACGGAAATATAGACGAAAGGCAGGTTTTTGTAACCGAAGGTGTCGTTCAAAACTTTGACATAAAAAACTTTTATGATGACTTTCATGCCGATTCCACCAATTTCAACAGTACTTTCTCTGCAAACGTGGAATGGTCAACCCTGGATGACCTAACCGGCAGAATCAGTTTTGAAATGGATGAATCTACCATTAATGCCGATACACTGAGGCCTCACCAATTCTATTCTGACATCAGCACTATCCGTGACCAAACACGGAGAATTCGTTTCACAAGCTCATTTTTTGACGGCGAAGTGTCCGGCAACCTTCAACAGGACCTGATTCGTGATTTTACCAAACACTGGTCGCTTTACCTTCGTGAGAGAATAGCTGAAGAATTCATCTTTAACGAAGAATTTTCTGATGGAGAATCACCCTTTTCACCTTCCGGAGCATGGGATGAATCTCTTGCCGTTGATTTACAAATTGAAATGACGGTTAAAGACCTTTCCCTGCTCAGAAAATATCTGCCTGAACTTCCAAATCTTCAGAGTACTGCCAGGTTTAATACTTCTGTTAATGCAACCAAAGAACGTTTGCTGATTACGGGCAGCCTTGCAGACCCTTATTTCAGATACGGAGAATACTCCGCTGAGAATTTCAATGCGGCATTTACAGGCAGTTTCCGCCACAGCAGCGATCTCAAAACATCGAACACAGTTGATCTTCAATTAAGCAGCGCTCAGACAGAGATTAGAGGAACTGAATTAAAGGAAAGTTACCTCAGTGTTACCATGCGCGATGACTCGCTTAGTATCCGGAACCGTTTTGAGAGGCTTCATGACGATCTTAAACTGGAATCGAGGCTAACGGGCTTTTTACGGCCCGGACGGTTTACTGTTTTTGTAGATGACCTTACGATAGGCACCACAACCTATAACTGGCATACAGAGGGCTCGCCGAGATTCAGTTATACAGAACGAAAAGCTCTGGAAATTGAAAACTTTATTCTGACCAGCGATCAGGATTTTATTGAAATTAATGGTACCTACAGCACAGATCTCGATGACTCTGTTGAATATAACGTGCAAAATCTCGATCTCTCACGAATTTCGTCGCTCATCGGCGGGCGTATACAGTTTTCGGGAATCATGAACGGTAATTTTGTCACACAAACCCTTACTCAGATACCATCCATCGAAGGTGACATCAATATCGAAGAAGGCCGGATTCTTGGGCGGATCATCGGTGATGTATCGCTCAACAGCCGTTTTAATTCCGAAACCAACCGTTTCGATACGGAAATTCATGTATTTACAAACCCCGATAAATATCCCCAATATTATCAGCGGAATGACGGTATTGGCCAGGATTTGAGATTAAGCGGTTACTTCCAGCTTCCCGATGAGAATACCGGTCCGGATGACGACCTGTTTTACTTTGATGCAGATCTGCGACAGATTGATATGTGGATTGTAACCTTTATCATCCCCAAGATCATGGAGGAAACGGAGGGGCGTTCAACCGGTACAGGTTTTGTACGTGCTACTCGCGAAGGGATTGATTTCAATGCCACCTTCAATATTGATGATGTATTTGCCCGCCCGGCATTTACAAATGTTGGCTACACACTGAACGGTGAGCTTGATTTTAATATGTCAAACGGCATTATTTTCAGAGATATCCGTGTAAATGACAGTCTTAACGGCACCGGCTTGTTTTACGGTCAGATCGATCTGAATCAATTCTCGGCATCACCTGCACTGAATATGACACTGGATCTGAATAATCTTCATTTCATGAATAATTCCTATGATCCGGATATCCCCTTCTACGGGAGCATATTTGGGACCGGCCAAATTCAAATCGCCGGACCAAGCTTTTCACCGTTGCTTCGCACTACCCGGCCATTGGTCATTTCCCCTAACTCAAGAATATCCATTCCGCTTGAACCTGAAATAGAATTTGAGCAGGACAGAAGATTTATCCAATTCGTGGAATCTTTCGACATACCGTTCTGGGAACGCCAGTTAACGCCGGGCGATCGTACTGTGACTGCCAACGGTGATATACCTGAACTAACGTTTCTGGAATTATTTACCATGGATCTGCAGTTTCAGGCGAATGATCCTTTAAACGTACGCCTGATTTTTGATCCTGTTACGAATGACATCCTCAGTACGAACGGCACGGGCTTGATCCGGATACTTCTGGAGGACCAGGATGTAAGCATGTTCGGAAGATTTAACATCACCGGGGGTGAGTATCAATTTGTTAGCGGTGATGTTTTTACCCGCAGGTTTACACTTCAGGAAGGCGGCAATATCAGCTGGTCGGGTGACCTGGTTGATGCCGCACTGAATGTTACTGCTGTTTACAGGGCCAGGCCCAATATTTCCACACTCATATCCGGTACCGGCGCGGGTACCGGTGTAGATCCCGGCCAGCGTATTCCTATTGAGCTTGTGCTGCAGATTGGAGGTACAATTATGTCTGTGGAAAATGAATTCTTTTTCCGTATACCAACCGGTATTGAGGGGACGACAGACCCGACCATTGCCACACAAATCAATAACCTCAATCAAAATGAGGATGAAAAACTGATCCAGGCCACCAGTATACTTTTGAGCGGTAATTTTATCCCCTCATCTCAAGCACAGGGCCTTGGTATTGCAGAGGGTTTCTCAGGTACTGCTGCCGTGGTAAACCCGCTGATAACCAGCCAGGTTATTAACCCGCTATTATCGAACCAGATCAATTCCCTGCTGAGTAGTGACATCACGTTCGATATCGATTTCAATCTCACGGCATTAAATGAAGTTGACCTCGGTGTGGCACTGCGGCTTTTTGATGACCGTGTAATTTTACGCCGCGAAGGCCAAATCACAGGGGAACAGAGTGATATTGGCGACCTTGGCGCCACCTACCGTATTAACAGAACATTTTCGTTGACCGCATTTCACCGGCAAGACCCAACACTAACCTACACAAGCGGTGTCGAAACAAGACAGGCTCAGGAAATGAACGGCATTGGGCTTGAAGCCCAGGTACAATTTAATTCATGGCAAAACCTTCGGGCACGTATTTCCAATGCTTTTCGTTCACTGTTTGGAATAAAAGAAAAAGAACAAGAAGAAATCATGGCGATAACAAATGAGCGCCAAAACGAAAAAATAAATGAGTAATAAAAAATTAAGTTCATTAGAAAAAAATATTATTGAAATCCTCAAATCCTACCCGGATGCATCCATTCCCATTCCGTTGCTTGTGGATGCTTTAGGTTTATCCAAAAAAAAGGGAGGGGAGAAAATTAAACACTCCGTAAACCGGCTCAAGCTTCTTGGGCATATTATGGTTTCAAGAGGAAATCTTGTACGGCTGAATGAGCCAATTGCGAGTGATGCAAGCATTGTAGAGGGCAAAATTGATGTTACCAGCCACGGTGACGGGTACGTAATCGTTGAAGGCCGCGACCAGGATATTAAAATATCAAACAGGTATATGGGTACTGCCCTCAATGGTGATATTGTGAGGGCAAAGCTGATTGGGTATCACAAAAAAAGCAGTAAACCGCTTGGCAGAATTGAGGATGTTATCCGGCGGGCCAACACCCTTTTTGTGGGAGAACTTGAGGTAATCGCCAAAAACACTTACCTGATAAGGGCAGATAAACAATCTTCACGAGCCGATTTCTTTGTAGATCCCGGCGATCTGAACGGCGCCAAACCGGGTGAAAAAGTCACATTTCGGCTTGTACAGTGGGACGATGTGCGTGGGTACCCCCAGGCTAAAGTTGAACAGGTTCTTGGCGATGCAGGCTCAAATGAAGCAAATATTTTGTCAATTCTTGCGGAAAAGCAATTCCACGGCGCATTTCCGCGTGAAGTTGAGCAATTTGCTGAAAACATTTCCTATGATATTCCACAGCAGGAAATTGACCGCCGACGCGATATGCGAAATGAAGTGGTCTTGACGATTGATCCCGCTGATGCCAAAGATTTCGATGACGGACTCAGCATCAGTGTTCTTGACAACGGTAATTACTATCTCGGTGTGCATATAGCCGATGTAACCCACTATATGCCGCGTGGATCAGCTTTAGATGAAGAGGCATATGGCCGGGGAACCAGTGTATATATGGTTGACCGTGTGATACCCATGCTGCCCGAACGTTTGAGCAACGGTGTATGCAGCCTTCGCCCGCATGAAGACAAACTCACTTACAGCTGTTTTATGGAAATTGCCCTTAACGGCAAGGTGGTCGATTATTCCATTGAAGAAACGGTAATTCACTCCAAACAGCGGTTTGTCTATGAAGAAGTACAGGAAATTCTCGATGGCAAGAACGACCATCCGTTCATCAGCGAGCTGAGAACACTACAGTCTCTTGCCAACATTCTGCTTGAAAAAAGATTTCGGGAAGGGTCTATCAATTTTGAAACTCCTGAACCGAAATTTGTGCTCGATGAATCAGGAAAGCCTGTAGATGTTATTATTAAAGAACGAATTTTTGCTCATCGTCTGATTGAGGAATGTATGCTGATGGCCAATAAAACAGTGGCCTATCATGTTAGTACATTGCGTAAAAAAGGTAACAAAAGAGAAAAAAATGATCATCCATTTCTCTATCGTGTACACGATAAACCCGACCTCGAAAAGCTTTACAACATACGGGAAACAGTGAAGCCACTGGGTATAAATTTCGAGACTGATGGCAGCATATCTTCAAAAAAAATAAATTCATTATTAAAGGATATCGAAGATACTTCCATTGAAAATATCGTGAATGGCCTGGTACTGCGTTCGATGGCAAAAGCTGAGTATTCGCCAGCAAACATCGGGCATTTTGGATTAAGCTTTCCCAACTATGCACACTTTACCAGCCCGATACGGCGTTATCCCGATGTAGTTGTACACAGGCTTCTTAAACGATACAACTCGGGAGCTAATGAGTACACCTTTACACAACTTGAAAAAATTGGTGAACACTGCAGCGAAAGAGAACGTTATGCAGTAGAAGCTGAAAGAGACTCTGTAAAACTGAAACAAGTGGAGTTTCTTTCTGAGCGGCTTGGCGAATCATTCCCAGGCACTATCAGCGGTGTAACAGAAAACGGAATTTATGTTATACTGGATGATATTTATTGCGAAGGAATGATACGCGTTAGTGAATTGAAAGATGATTATTACATTTATCATCCTAAATTGCATTGCCTTATCGGCAGGTCTAAAGGACGAAAGTACAGGCTTGGCGATTCAATCAATGCCAAAGTGATTAATACTGATTTAGAAAGAAGACAAATTGATCTTGTAATCTCTGATTTTTAACGATTTAATATATATATGCGCAAGTTTTATAAAACAATTCTTGTATCGATTCTTACCCTGTTTATTTCCACGTCGGCTGTTCAGGAACTGTTTGCCCAGTTTTTCTTTTTTGGAAAAAACCGGGTTCAGTACGAAAAATTTGACTGGAGGTATATCGAAACCGATCATTTTGACATCTACTATTACGATGCCAAAAACTACCATCTTGCACAATTTACAGCTGAGACGGTAGAATCGTCACTAAAACAGCTGGTTGAAGACATTGGCTCACCCCTAACCGACAGAATCCCGGTAATCATTTATGATTCTCACAGTGATTTCTCGCAAACCAATGTGGTGCGGCTTCCTGTAGATGCACAGGGTATTGGCGGGGTGACGGATAAATTCAAAAACAGGATGACCCAGCCCTTTATGGGCGATTATGCCGATTTTCGACGTACCATTCAGCATGAGCTTTTGCATGCGTATATTAATGATGTGTACTACGGCGGTTCTGTTCAGTCTATTATGCAAAACAACATTCAGCTTGTATTTCCTTTGTGGTTTGAGGAAGGCCTGGCCGAATACCTTGCCCTTGGCTGGGATACGCAAACCGATATGTACATACGGGATGCTATCCTGAATAATTACCTGCCACCCATATCACAACTTGGCGGTTTTTTTGCTTACCGAGGCGGGCAGGCTTTTTGGTATTATATTGCCGAGCAGTATGGCCGGCCGAAAATTACCGAGATCATGCAGCGAATCAGAACAACCCGGAACATCCAGCAGGCACTTGTACAATCTCTTGGCCTCCAGGTTGATGAATTATCAGAACGATGGAAAGAATACTGGCAACAGCGTTACTTCCCTGAAGTTGCTGAGAGACAGTCTTTAAGTTCAGTTGCCACGCATTTAACCCGGCATTCACGTACACGCACTTACGATACCAGCCCTACCATATCTCCAAGAGGAGACCGTATTGCCATGATCTCAAACCGCAGAGGCGTGTTTGATGTTTTGGTATTGGATGCCAATACAGGCGAAAGGCTTAAAACGGTGATCAGCGGTGCAGACAATCCGATGTTTGAAGAACTCAACATCCTGAATCCGAATCTTTCCTGGTCGCCTGATGGAACACAGCTTGCGCTTTCAAGCAAATCGCAGGGGTCGTATAACCTCGCCATTGTAGATTATGAAACCCTGAATTCAAGAACCATCCGGTTCCCTGAACTGGATGCCATTAACTCTGTGGCATGGTCGCCAGACGGGCAGAAAATTGCTTTTGATGGCAATATTGGCCCCTATCAGGATATTTTTGTCTACAACCTCGAAAACAGTGATTTCATAAATCTTACAGGTGATGTATTCACCGATAAAGAACCTGCATGGGGCCCGGATTCAGAAACCGTTTATTTTGTATCCAACAGGGGCGACCGTATTCAGCCCAATACCTACCTGGCAGGATATTCCACGATGCAGCACAATTCCTTTTATCAATCCGATCTATACAGGGTTAGAATTGGCAGCAACAGAATTGAAAGGTTAACCAATACACCAAACTGGTCGGAAACACAGCCTACTCTTACTGCTGACGGACGTCTATTGTTTGTTTCGGATCAAAACGGGATCCCCAATATTTATGAGTATGATACTGAAAGCCGTTCGGTATATCCGATAACCGATTTACAATCAGGTATTATGCAGATCTCGGTTTCCAGGGATGGAACGCGCCTTGCTTTTAACGCGCTGAACAGAGGTGCCCCGGATATTTATTTAATGCGTTCACCTTTCAGTTTGAGAAGAGATGCACCTCTTACGCCCAACACATGGGCTCAAAAACGGGATTCCATGGATCCCGGTGACCTTGTTCCCGCCATACATTATGCACAACAGATGATAGGTGCCAGAGACCACGGAAACGTGATTTCATCCAGACTGCTGACACCACAGCAGCAGGATGTAACCGCAGATCCGGGCGAAGAGGACGAAGAAACAGAACCAGAACCAGAACAGAATGATTTTGGCAGAATCGATTTCCGGAATTACCAATTCGGAGAGTCCGTAATAAGAGATACCACCATCAGGCTTCGGGACGATCCCAGAAATTTTGAACCGGAAGGTAATCTCACTGAAGACGGATATTTCCAGCCCAAAGAGTACAGGCTCCGGTTTTCACCCGATTTTAGTTATGCTGCCGGCCAGCTGAGTACATATTACGGTACTTCTGCATTTGCTTTTGTGACGCTTACTGACCTTTTTGGCGACCATCAGATTTCATTTGGGTCTAATCTTGTATTCGACCTTCGTAACAGTGATTATACATTTCAGTATGGTTACCTGCGAAACCGTACCAACTTTTTCACATCCTTCTTCCACCAGTCAAGAAATTATCAAACTTTCTTTGGCGAGTTATTGCGTTTCCGAACCTACGGAGGAACCGTGGATTTTCAATATCCGCTGAACCGCTACCAGCGATTTGATTATGGTGTATCTGCCATTGGTATCGCCCGCGACTTCAGTACGGTACAGGGTCTGGGCGGCAGAAATGTTAGTAACGAAACAGCCTGGTTTGTATACCCGCAGGTAACTTTTACCGGAGATTTTACCGTACCCGGCTTTATAACTCCTAGAGGCGGCAACAGGTACTCCCTTAGGCTTGCAGCGAGCCCGCCATTGGGAAATGAGACTCCCCAGTTTGCCACATTGATGGGAGACTACCGGCAATACATCGATCTGGGCGTGGGCTACTCAATCGCATTCAGAGGATCAGGTGCCGTATCATACGGACGTGATTCGCAAACCTTTTTCATGGGTGGCATGCTTGGCTGGATTAACCAGCGGTGGTCGAATGCGGAGATTCCTTTTGAACGTTTGGCCGATACATTTTTCACTCTTCCGGCAACACCGCTAAGGGGCCATGAATTCAACACTATTTTTGGTGATAAATTCACCCTGATTAATGCGGAATTCAGATTCCCGCTATTTGCAGCAGTACTGCCGGGTCCTCTTCCAATTTTACCACTTTGGAATATCACTGGCGTTGCATTCGTCGATGTTGGTTCGGCGTGGGGCTTTGACGTTCCTTTTTCCAGATTTACCGATCAGCAGGGTAATCCCATTGTCTATTTTGAAAACCCTGCGCGTTTCCAAGGCAAAATCGGCACCAAACGCGAAGCTTTCATCAATCCTCAAACAGGTTTGCTGAGAGATGGAGCACCGCAACAGGGAGACATCCAAACCAACTTTGTTGAAGGCGATATTTTGATCGGTGCCGGTTTTGGACTGCGTACCATTCTCCTCGGCCTGCCTTTCCGGTATGATATAGGCTGGCCATACGGGCGCGACGGCTTCTCGGGAAGGCCTATTCACTACTTCTCGATCGGGATAGATTTTTAATCCGGACCTTTACATTCAGGAATATTAAAAACGGCAGCTGCTTTAGACAAAGTGGCTGCCGTTTTAATTTACCCGGGGTGCTCTCAGGGATGTTTATTCGAAATGTCGGCCGTGCCGGAGGCATGTCCGTTGTTATCAGGTGTACCTCCGGCACTAACTACGGCCTTGAATCTTTTGGCGGGAACAGGGTTTCTATGCGGAAATCTGGACTAACCAGCAGAGCCTTGCTTTTCCCTGCCGGGCAGGCTGACCGGCGTAAATTTGTCAACAAAATTTTGCTAAAACTGAATATAAAAATCGGTTTTCTGATAGTGTGGCTGCAGCCTGTTCAGGTGTAATGTCCGGTTTTCATCATCGTAACTCCAGCTTTCTCTCCCAAGAGTTTCATCATTCACCGTAATCAGGGTCGGTTCATCCACGAATTTAAACGAAAGGTGCATTTCTTTATACTCCGGCTGACCCAAATACTCCCTCACTCTTCTGCCAATGGTAAACATGGCATAATCCTCATGTTCAAAATACCGGAATGCGGTGGTTGAAAATTCACCTAGCTGGTAACGTGTTGTAATGCCATCATCTTCGTATAAACGGAATGTCCCCCTGTCACCACCGTAAATATCCACTCTCATAGTTTCGATGCTTTCACCGGAAATGGTTTCTGAATTTTGTCGATAGGGAATGATTGACCCGGCTTTTACAAGTACCGGTATCTCATAAAGTGAGACATTTACGGTAATTTTTTCTCCTCCCCGGTATGCCGTTCCATCCCGGTAATGGTACCATGTTCCTTGCGGCAAAAATACCTCTCTTTCAGTGGCTCCCTTTTTGTAAACCGGGGCAACAAGAAAAGAATTGCCAAGGAAAAACTGGTCAGGATGGTCAGCACTCCCGCGTACCGGTTTAACCCCTGTTGGCCTCACCAGGTGAGCAAGGCTATACAAGTACGGAAATAGCTGCCTTCGATGATCCAGCAATCCGCCAATATACTTTCGGGATTCCTCCGGCAGTTTTAAAATAGTTTCCAGCACATCCTCATTCCCGGAATAGATATACATCATCGTATAAAATGAAAGAAACTGAAACCAACGAATGATTTCTTCTTCATCCATAAGGGATATATCCCTGTAGTAACTGCCGATATTCAATGTTAAAAACGGAATTTCATAGGTTGACATTCGCGGATTGGCAACCATGCCGATACTCTCTTTTAATCCGGTGACATGGCCTTCATAATCTCCCGATAGCAACAATTCAATATTTTTAGCTGATGACCAGCTGGCGGGATACTCTTTTATCTCCTGCCTGTAAATATTTTCCAGCCCCGACAGTACAAAAGCTCTTCGCTGTTCAGCTGCACCAGCTTCAAGCATCAATCCAAATGAATGTTCAACCGCAGATAAGCCGGCACCGGGCCAAAGCTTTACTACATCATAGACTCCCGATGAAAGGTACTCCTTTTCAGGGCCGTTCGCCGTAAACCCATCGCCACGGACCCTAACTGCATTTGGATCATCTGCGTCGAACAACATCATACCCGGCCGTATATTTCTGTTATTCAAGTATGAACGGGAATTACTGTTACCCGGATCGCTTCCTTCAGAAATATACCCGGCTGTGTAAACCAGTGCATTCGGGGTAATATTGTACCGAGACAGCAGTTCTATGGCAGTATGCAGATCATCACCCGAACTCGGGGTTCCGGCTACCATGCCAAAAGACCATGCCGGGGGAATCACCACCCGCTGATCCCTCCTGGATAAAACAGGATCAACCCGGTGGTTATTCGTTTCCGGGAATGCAAAGCCCTCCGGTTTCCGCCCATCATTTAGACTCATAAATAATTTATCGATCACATAACCGTCGCGCCCTCCGGACTCAAAGATTACGGAATAATGACCCGGTTCCGGGAAAAAAACGCTGATTTCTTCTCCTGTCCGGGAATCCCGGTTCATCCACTCAAGAGCATGGGATTCACTCAGCTGAAGCCGGTAATCATCGACCAGAAACTGACGATTATCGAGTACACGCAACGTGAGAGCATTTTCTGCAGGATTTGCTGAAGCTTGACTGGTAAGCGTCCATAGTGAATAAGTGCCGGGCCTGCGTATAAAAAAAGGGAAAGACAGCCGCCCGGTTGCCGCCAGTGAGTCTTGATACGAAATCTTCGATACCGAGGTGTAATATGGCAGTGTTATCCAGTTATTTTGATCAGGAAGACTCGCTGCCTCTATAGAAACGATGCCGTTTACTTCATAAAAATCAGCCTCTGGGTAACTTTCGCAGGAAAGCAATATAAAAGTGGCCAATATGATGACGAGATAATTATTCCTCAACGGTTACCGGTTTAATCCGCTATAAATGGGTTAAGCCATTCAATATAGAAAGAAAACTCACCAAGGTTTTAAAAAATCCGGTAAAAAAAACGATTACACGTTCGATTCGTTAACGGCTTTCTTGAAGTCTTTGGAAATTTTTAACATGGGTACATATTGCTCTGGAACGATAACCTCTTCATTTGTTTTCGGATTTCGCGCAACACGCTGTGCCCTTTTAACTACCTTAAAACTGCCAAAACCCCTTAGTTCGATGGTTTCACCTCGTTTCATAGCGTCAATTACAGTATCCAGAAATCCCTTAACAACAGCCTCGGTTTCAACTTTTGTCAGGCCGGTCGATGATGATATGATATTTACGATATCTGCTTTGGTCATTTTTATATATTAAGTCTGTGCTTGAGTTTAACTTCTCCGTTGTGCCAGGAGAAGGGTTGATACAAATTACATTAATATCTTCAAATTGAAACAGAGCTTTAATCGTTCATTTCGACCCAAATTTTTCAAAAATATTGCCAAATCTTTTATACCTTCGATGCGGATGAAAATTATCATTAGATTATTGCCTCTATATGGAAACATTTGAACGCATCATTTTTACACTTGAAAGTATTGTGTGGAATTTCCCGGAGTCTGTTTTCGGGTATCAGTCGCTCCCTCTTCTTGTAATCGTGATTTTAGGTTTTGGAATATTTATCACGATACGCCTCGGCTTCGTTCAACTATTCCAGTTTAAACAGGCGTTCAGAGTTTTGTCGGGAAAATATGACGATCCGAAAGACACCGGAGACATCAACCATTTCCAGGCGTTAACCACCGCGCTTTCTGCAACAGTTGGTGTAGGCAATATAGCAGGTGTTGCACTGGCGATTCATGTTGGCGGGCCCGGTGCACTTTTCTGGATGTGGGTTACCGCCGTTTTCGGGATGGCTATTAAGTATACCGAATGTACACTTGGTGCCCATTACAGACAAAAAAACGTTGACGGAACTGTGTCCGGCGGGCCAATGTATTACATTGAGAAAGGCCTTGGCCCAAACTGGAAGTGGCTTGCCATTCTTTTTGCTATTGCCGGTTCGATTTGCGCACTGCTTACCGGCAATGCCATCCAGGCGAATACCCTTGCAGATGTAATGCTTACAGAATTTAACATCCCGGTTCATATTACCGGGTTTATCACGGCCACCCTTGTGGCTGCCGTAATATTGGGGGGAATTAAACGGATCGGGTATGTAACAGCCCGCCTGGTTCCGCTCATGGCCGTTATGTATGTGCTTGGCGGCCTCATTATTCTTTTGATTCACTACGATCAGATTATTCCGGGATTTATCACAATCATCGGTAACGCTTTTAATCCGCAGGCTGGCGTACTCGGGGTTGGGTCCGGTGCACTGATCCTTACACTGACCTACGGCGTACAAAGAGGCCTCTTTTCAAATGAAGCCGGCCAGGGTTCTTCCCCCATCGCAATGGCGGCAAGTAAGACCGAAGAACCGGTACATGCCGGGCTTGTAGGCCTCTTAGGGCCGTTCATTGACACTCTTGTTGTCTGCACCATCACAGGTCTTGTGATTGTTGTAACCGGTGCATGGGACAGTTATCATAAAACCAATCTTGATCCCGGCGGACCAAATCTCGTTTACATAACCGAATCACCGGATCAATATCAGATTATCTTTGAAAACGGATTACCGGTAAACGGACAGATGCAACGCTATTCTGTACCGGTTGATACCATGTTTGTAGACCCTGAATATTCGGTTCCGTTCAATGGATTGATCGACATCTCCCAGCGCGCTTCCGCATTCGATGAATCAGGGCTGCCGGTAGGCAGGCTCTATGGCGGAGTGGTGGAAAATGTGGCTTCACTCACCTCCGCGGCTTTCGCTAACGGCCTGCGGCCGCTTATGCCAGGGGGGCAGTTTATCGTTACACTGGCCGTATTCTTTTTCGTGATCTCCACATCCATCAGCTGGAGTTACTACGGTGAACGATCCATTCACTACCTTCTGGGGCAAAAATCCATTTTCACCTACCGCCTTATATTTGTAGGGATGCACTTTTTCGGAGCGGTCGTCTCAGTTAGCGTAATTTGGTCGTTCGGTGATGTGATGCTTGGAATCATGGCCTTTACAAATATTATCGGTCTCATAGCCCTCTCAGGAGTTATCTACAAGATTACCAGAAAATATGTGCAGGATCAGAATAATCTTAATGACCGGTAACGAAACACTATGGCATACAACAAGCTAACCATCGTAAAACACCCGGTTGTTGCGCGTGATCTTACCATACTCAGAAATAAGGAAACCAGAACGGCAGATTTCAGAATGGCTATGGGAAGGATTGCCACTATTCTCGCTTACTTTGCGCTGAAAGACCTTCCCCTGAAAGAAGTAGGCATATCCACACCCATTACTACGGTACAGGGTTATGAAATCGATACCGAAATCATCATTGTACCGATCCTGAGAGCTGGTTTAAGCCTTGTAACTGCCCTTCTCAATTTTATTCCGGATGCAAGTGTTGGCCACCTTGGCATGTACAGAGACGAAACTACCCACGAACCCGTTGATTATTATTCAAACATACCTTCCGGAATTGACAAGGCAATGGTTCTGCTGGTAGACCCGATGCTCGCCACAGGCGGCAGTGCCGATGATGCCATTGCATTTTTAAAAAAGAAAGGAGCGAAGAATATCCGCTTTATTTCCTTAATTTCAGCACCGGAGGGGTTAAAACGAATATCAACCAAATATCCCGATGTTTCCGTTATCACCGCTGCAGTGGATGAAAAACTTAACGACAACGCGTTCATCGTACCCGGGCTCGGAGACGCCGGAGACCGCTATTTTGGAACAACCTGAACACGCTGCTGCATCCAGTACCGAACTCATAGCCAAATGGGGTCCGGTTTTATTACTGCCATTATTAGTAATTTTACCGCTCTCCTGTACAGACCTGTCCAGATATGATGAAGAACAAATCAGAACAACACTCAACGATTCTCTGATAACCACTACCGAAAGCTGGGATGTGGAAATGGTGCTGATGCAGGATGGCACCACACGAATGTACATTGAAGGAAGCTATGCAATCAACTACCAGTCCAATGACCGTAAAGAATCCCGGATTAGCGGCCCCGTCTACGTACAGATTTTTGATTCGCTAGGCAGTGTGGAAACCGAAGCATGGAGCAAACGTGCCATTTATCACGAAGAAGAGGCTGAATTTGAGTTGTTCGACTCAGTTCGTGTACAAACTGTTGATGACCGGTTCCTCTTCTCCGATCACCTGAAATGGTCGCAAAACACCGACCGGATCACATCACCCTATTTCGTTACCATTATTACTCCAACCGACAGTATTTCAGGGCGGGGGTTTGACGGGCTGACTGATCTTTCTTCCTATACCATCACTGGACCGAGAGGCCGTCTAATTATCGATTAATGGGAAAACCGTTCCTCCGACTTTTACCTCTTTACATATTGATACTGATGCTGAGTCTCCCTTATCAGATTGAAGCTCAAAGCAGGGTGAATATCCTTCAGGCAGACCGGGCCGAGGGCGGGATATTTGAAGGTCAGAATATCCGGAAAATTCTCGGCAGCGTGATCCTTCAAACCGATAAAATGCTGATGGAAACAGACAGCGTGTATCAGTTTGTTGACCGTAATCTTTTGATGGCTTTCAATGCACAGATCGAAACGGAAAATGAGATGATCTGGGCGGATACCCTATTCTATAATTCGGTAACCGAGTTCAGCAGGCTTCGCGGCAGGGTTATCATTCAATCTGAACAAAACACGGTTTTTGCAGATTCTATGGATGTTGATCAGCAGCAAGAACTGGTGATATTCAATGTTCCCGTTCGCTTTGAAGATGAACAGGGTACACTGATTGCAGAGAGCGGTTTATATTACCAGGCTGTTGACAGCGCCATTTTCAGGGGAAACGTACAACTGGCTGATACCACACAATATCTTGAAGCCGATTCGCTTTTTATGAACAGGTCGGCCGAACTTTACGAACTATTTGGGCGGGTATACGCCGATGATTACGAAGATAATGTGAGTTTCGCCGGCGAATATCTCTATGCCGATTCCCTGGGGTACAGGCTGCTTCAGTATAGTGCATGGTTTATGGAAGTGAACGAAGCACAAACCGACACTACCCATCTTTTTGCTGAAAAAATCGAATTTTTTGAAACCGATACTACCTCCACCATGGATGCTTACCAGGATGTAAGAATCTGGTCAACAAAATTTTCAGCCATTGCCGATACGGTTCTTTACCGCGACGATATTGAACAATTTATACTTCGTTCAAATCCCATATTATGGCAAAAAAATATGCAGCTCACAGGCCCTTATATTGAAGCCCGGCTCGCAGATGGCGAAATCGAATTTTTACGGTCTTTCACAAAGCCTGTCATTGTTCAGCAGGATTCACTAACGGAGAGAATGCACCAGATGACCGGTGATACACTCCACGCGTGGTTCGACAGCGGGGAAATTTACCAGATCAGTGTGTTCAATAATACGGAGATCATTTTTCATCAAAAGGATGAAAATGACGAACCAGATGGCCTTGTGGAACTGATATCCTTAGGCCCTGCCACTATGGATTTTCTGGATGGTGAACTCGATTTTTTTAAAGCGGAACAAAATATTGACGGATCGTACCTGCCCGAAGACCCCTCAAATATTGAGCGCAGGCTCGACAATTTTCGCTGGGACCCCGACAGGAAACCGGAAAAACCCGAACCCCGGCAACCCCGGCTTCCGCCCGTTCCTGAAGAACGCCCGTTTGAAATGCCTCCCCGGTATGTAAACTACTTTTCAGCTCAGGAGAACGGGAACGAATGATGTACCTGAATACCGTATGTCGATGGCCGAAGGGAGAACGCAGTGCAAACCTGTAATGAGCGCCGCTTCGGTTCGCATTCACCGTGGGATCGGTATTTTTGATTGCAGGTTTATTTACACACCGGGCTCTAATAGTTCGGCTGTATAATCGCTGCCTCTGAAGAGACCACGGTAATATAAATGAGCGCAATAAAAATGAAGATATTGATAAACAGGTTAATGAGATTAATAACCGATTCCAGCTTGTATTCTGTCTGTTTTTCGTAATAATCGGCGAGCTGGCCCGCATTTTCTTTTAGTGAACCCGATTCTGCCCCGAGCCTGTAACGGCTCATGGCACTATTGGGAAACACCCCGGTGGCCTCAAGGGCTTCCACAAGCCCGGCACCGTCCTCTAGCATTCTGCGAATAGCTATCTCCTTGATCTGTTTCTCGATATAGGTATTGCGGCACGCCTCGGCTGCGATACGAATCACCTCGATATTCTGGCCGGAACCGCTGTAAAGCGTATTGAATACGCGTGAAAAAATCTCAATGCTGATTTTATGCATCAGCTCACCGATAATTGGCAGCTTTATGAGCATATGGTCGAGGATAATACGGCCGTGTTTATTTTTCCACATCAGGAAAAATATCACCATCGGTGCCACATGTACAATAACAACAGGTATCCAATGTGCCTGAAGCCAGCGGCTCCAGCCGAGAGCCTGCGCGGTTAGGGGTGGCAGGATAATGTCGAACTTCAGGAACATCTCCGCCGTAACAGGAAATACATAACCAATAAAAAAGAGCAGGGTTGCCATAACGGCCAAAACCGTCACCATCGGCATAAACAGGGAGCGCCGCAGATTCTTTTTGAAATCGGCATCCCGTTCCATGAATTTGGCCGTGCTGGAAAATACGTTTGCCATATTACCGCTGGTAGATGCCACGCCCAGCATGTAAGAGGCAAACCTGCCAAAAACCCTTTGATGTTTTCCATATACCTCATTTCCGTCCTTACCGTCGCGAAGATCCTTCTGTAACTGGCGAATAACATCCTTCATCGATTTATTGGTGGTATCTTCGTAGAGGAGTGTAAGAATCTGGTCGTATGGCAGTTTCTGCCTCAGCAAGTCGGCCGACAGCCGGATAAATGTAACCACTTCTTCCTGTGGCACCATCCCTTTGAGATCGAACCATTTTTTTCGCACAAAATCTACCCGGTAGCCCATTTTTTTCAGGGCACGTTCTACATCCTGAGGGTTGTAAGCCTCCTGTTCACCCTCGGTAGCCGTGCCGTTTTTGCGAACCTTGTAGAGATACACCTTTTTCTCTTCGAGCGCCTGTATGCTGATAGATCTGGCATCAGCAAGGCGTTTAATACGCTCATGGGCAATTTTCCTGGTCGGAGCCTCAAATTCCCTGAGCACGGTTTTTCCAGCCGTTGTTTGTCCTTTTAATCTAAAATGAGGCATAATAAAAAAAGAAAAGTGTAGATATTAAATTATTTTAATCATACAAATAAAAATCGGTTTGGTCAAGACTTTTTATCGTACAGGAAACTTGGGAAACAAATGAACAGAAGAACGGAAGAACCGATGAACTGATGAAGGTTTTGGGAGCGTGGATTTGGAGATGAGACGTTGAAAAAGG
>SKKO01000080.1 GCA_007123715.1 Balneolaceae bacterium
AGACTTGAACAATTCAGTTCTTTCGATAATTTCTGCAGTACTGATTTTTTCATTTTTAATAAGATCTTCAGTTTCATCCACAAGGTCGTCCAGGTAACGACACAAGGCATAAATGGCAAATATGCTCCGTTGTTTATGGTATGGCAAAAACCGGGTAGCCATATAAAAAGTTTTCGCATATTTACGTGTCACAGCTCTGCAGTGTGCATATGCTATCTGTAATCTCGTATCTTCAATTTCAGAGATTACGGCTTTATGAAAATTTGTTTTTTCATAAATTGGCCTTAAAAAAGAATAGGGTATACGAAGGAGATTTGTCATAGTACTGTATTCAGATTATACTAATGAATCTTTATTAACTCTCAAATAGTTCCGAAAAATTAATATTTAGGCTATAATTCTTTTATTCTTTTATTTTAAATTTCGTCTAAAATATGTAATGAGCTGTTTTCTGCAAAAAAATTAATACGGGAAGTTATTACGTTATATTAAGATGGCAAAAAGCCGATAAAAGATCATCACCCTGTGACATAAGGAATAAATATTACCAAAATGAAAGGAAAAGGAAAAAAAATTACCATTTACCAGGTAGCTCAGAGAGCCGGAGTAGCAATCTCTACCGTCTCAAGGGTATTGAACAACTCACCGAATGTATCGGAAAAAACAAAAGATAAGGTAAATGAAGCAATAACAGCTCTCAATTTCAGGCCACAGGTAAGTGCAAGAAAACTGGCGAGCCGTGAACCGCAAATGCTTGCTATTGCTGTACCATCGTTTACCACCCCATATTATAATGAGGTATTGAAAGGTGTAAAGGATGAGATTAACGATCTTGACCTGGATATTGTGATTTATAATACCGGATCAAAAAATCCTAAAGAAGGAATTGAAAACTTTTTTTATCGGGGTACCGCAGATGCAGTGATCGCGATTAGTATCGACATCACCGAAACAGTTCATTATCAACTGCAATCATCAGATATTCCAATCATTCTTGTTGGAAGTTCACACCCCGCTTACAATTATTTTGAATTAAATAACCGAAAGGGTGGTTTTTTGGCAGGAGAGCACTTGATCAAACAAGGTTATGAAAAGCTTGGAATGATAAAGCCAAGTCTCAATACAGGTTCATCCGTTGAACGGGAAGAAGGCTTCATCGAAGCAATGCGTCAATTCAAAATTCCAGTACACAAGAAATTTTTCATTTCCGGGGAAAGCACAAAACATGCCGGTTATACAGAAGAAGCGGGCTTTGAAGCCATTTTTCAATATGATAGAATGGGTGAGTTTCCCGACGCAATTTTCTGTTCGAATGATACACAGGCAATCGGTGCCTATCACGCTTTGAACAAACTGGGTATTAAAATTCCTGATGACATTGCCATCATGGGTTATGATAACATCAAATTCACCCGTTACCTGGATCTTACCACAATAGATCAGAAAATGTATACTGTCGGTGTGAAAGCAACCCGGCGTCTTGCATCAATAATAAGGCATCCTAACGAGGATAAAGTCCAGGAAATAATTGATCCTATCCTGGTTCCACGAGAATCAACGAAAAAACCTAAATCATGAATTATGCATCAAAAAGAAGCACTTGATGGATGCATTACTGTAACGAATGCCAGAGGATTTGGGGAACCATACAGAGGTAAAGTACGGGATGTTTACAATCTAAATGATAATACTATTGGCATTATTGTTACCGATCGAATTTCTGCTTTCGACCATATCATGAAACAGGCCATTCCATTCAAAGGCCAGATACTGAATAAGTTATCTGCTTTTTCTTTTGAAATTGTGAATGATATCCTGCCATCCCATATTATTGAAGTACCCCATCCAAATGTCACTATTGCGAAAAAATGCAATCCCATACCCGTTGAAATTGTTATACGCGGATACCTCACCGGCCATGCATGGCGGGTATATAAAAATGGCGGACGCAACCTGTGCGGCGTTCGGTTACCGGATGGAATGAAAGAGAACCAGCCTTTTAACGAACCAATTTTAACACCGGCTACAAAAGCAACATCCGGTCACGATGAAGACATATCCGAAGAGGAAATTCTTGACCGGGGGATTGTTAAACCCGATGTATGGCAGCATATTCGTGAGAAGGCCTTCAGACTTTTTGAACGCGGTTCAAAAGTTGCCCGGAAACAGGGGCTTATTTTAGTAGATACGAAGTATGAAATGGGTTTTTATGGTAATGAGCTCACACTTATTGATGAAGTACACACTTCCGATTCTTCCAGATATTTTTACAGCCAGGGGTTTGAACAAAGGCTAAAGGAAGGTGAACCACAGCGTCAGCTTTCGAAAGAATTCTTGAGGGAATGGCTCATGGAAAGAGACTTCAGGGGGCTTGAGGGACAAATTTTGCCTGATCTGACAGATTCCTTCAGATGGAGTATATATCAGCGTTATTCAGAACTCTACCAGATATTAACCGGCACAAGTTTTGATCCATTAATTGTTGAGAATATTAACAGCGAACTGGAGAAAATATTTCCGGAATACAGCTGAGTAAGTTTTATTTTCATTAAATTGAAAATTAACAAAAATACAAATTCTCCCACCCGTCGTTAATCCTGAAGGAATGTAATCGGCCTATCATTCCGGTTCCATGTTGAATCTGATTCGAAGGTTCGCCCCATTGCACGGAATTGCCTTACAAAGCGCCGTTTAGACACACTCGGAGCAAACTGGCCATATTCAATCATAAAAAGTCTGTTTGTTTCCGGATCATGGAAAAAGAAATTTACAAAAGGGCCTCCCATGAAGTCATTCGTCATTCTCCAGGTACCCAGTGTTTCAAAACCTGTTATTCTGTCGTCGCGATTTACTTGATCTGTGATAACAGATCTCCTGTATTCAGTAGTAACATACGAACCTTCTCTGTCACCCTGGATATATCTTTGCAACAACGAATCACGGGTTGCATTGATCCATTCATCGTTAATGAAATCGATATGATCAACATCATCCTGCCACCAGGCTAAAATCCAGCGATCGTTTTCAGCAAGATATCTCCTGAAAACCGCTGCGTTGTCTTCCCTGATTGTCCAGTTATAATCGTGTTGCATACGTACTTTCCAGCCATAATTTTGCCACAGTGAATCGTTAATCGCAACCTGCTCTCCTCTTCGGTAAACCTCATTAATTCTTCTTTCAAATTCGCGTTCAAGTAAATTTCCAACAAGAGATTTTTCGGAGTTGATAATTTTTTCGGCAAGTACTTCATCATCGGTTGATGTTAAAATCAGAACCCATTGATCCCTCATCCAGCGATCAGTTATCGGAAAAGCAAAACTCTCATCCTGACGAACTCGATTCTCAATATCTTCGCTTAGAATAGCTCGTATGAGGGATGCAACGTTCGTATTATCATCAATCGGAGCAGCAAAAATCAGGTTTTTATATCTTCTCAGGTCATCGAGTTCAGAATTGGTTCTGAAATCCCTGAATATTAACCGGTATGTTGGTTCATATCCCGGAAGGGTCTCAATTCCTTTACCAAATGTTTCTTCAATAGCCATGGCTGTTTCACTGGACCATTGTGTGGAATCCATCACAACGATTATTTCGTCAATAGCACCTATCGACATTGGCCGGTAGTCGCCTCCGCAAGCGGAGAATATAAACAGCAGTATCAGGGGTAGCGTCAGAACTGAATATTTCATGTAGATGTAAGGGATTTTTTGGGTCTAAAGATTCCCATATTTTAGCTTTTTAACAAAATTAAAAACGTGATCTTTCCAATCTTTATTGGGGAAATTTTTTCGAATGATGTCAATGAGTGCACTTCCTACGATAAATCCATCTGTATCTTTGGCTATCAGTTGTGCATCTTCATGACTTTTTATTCCAAAACCAACGAGTTTTGGATTTTTTGTAACATTTGATTTAACTCTTTCTATGAATTTACCTACAGACCGTACAACCTCTTCCCCGCTTCTTGCACCCGTAACGCCGGTTACAGAAACACAATATACAAAACCCCGGCTATGCTGATCCACCATTTGCATGCGCTTGTCTGAAGAATTAGGTGCTACAAGATAAATCATATCGAGCCCGTGTTTTTCTGCGCTATCTGAAATGATGGTTGACTCCTCGAGTGGTGCATCCGGAATGATGAGACCGTCAACACCGCATTCTGCTGCATCTTCACAAAATGCTTCAACACCGTACCTGAAAACCGGATTGATATACCCCATCAGAATAATGGGTATCTCCGATGTTTTACGAACCTCGCGTACCATCTCAAATATCTTCTTCATTGTGATTCCGTTATCTATTGCCACATTGCTGGCATATTGTATGGTGGGGCCGTCAGCTAAAGGATCGCTGAAGGGCATTCCAAGTTCGATAAGGTCTGCTCCGTTTTTTTCAAATCCAAGTACCAGATCCACAGTTGAATCGAGATCAGGATAGCCTGCAGTAATAAAAAGGGACATAATCTTTTCATCTGCATTTTTTTGTTTAAATATCGATTGAATTCGGGACATATTTTTTGTTAAGTGCATATTTATAATAATTATCCTTACATGAAGGGTATTGTCTCACTTATTCTGCCGTGATTTCTAAACTGAATGTGAATTTTTACCAAACCAATCGGAAATGGTGCCCATGTCCTTATCCCCGCGGCCCGAGCAGTTCACTACAACAACCTCATCTCTCTGAGTGAGCGGCATCAGGATTTCAAGGTACGCAAACGCATGGGCTGTCTCAATTGCAGGAATAATCCCTTCTTTCTCTGAAACGAGCTTCACCGCATCCATCGCTTTCTGATCGGTTACTCCATAGTAATGCACTCGCTTGGAATCATGAAGATAAGAGTGCTCCGGACCAATTCCGGGATAATCCAGTCCGGCACTGATGGAGTGGGCCAGCTGTATTTGCCCCTCACTGTTATGAAGCAGATAGCTCATGGAACCGTGCAAAATTCCCGGCGTTCCGATTGTGAGGGTTGCTGCGGTCTGATTAGTGTCGGCGCCAAGTCCTGCCGCTTCAATTCCAATCATTTTCACATCTTCATCTTCAATAAACGGATAGAAAAAACCTATCGCATTGCTGCCGCCACCAACACAGGCAATAAGATAATCGGGCAGCTTTCCCTCTGCTTTTTTCAGCTGATCTTTAGTCTCCTCCCCGATTACCCTATGAAAATTTCGAGTCATCATGGGATATGGATGAGGGCCAACAACTGAACCAATGATATAAAAGGTATTATCTACATGGGTAACCCAATCCCGAATAGCCTCATTAGTGGCATCCTTCAGTGTTTTAGAGCCGCTTTCTACCGAACGAACTTCGGCGCCAAGCAGCCGCATGCGATCTACATTCAGTTTTTGCCTTTCCATATCCTCAGCTCCCATATAGATTACGCATTCAAAACCGAACTTGGCACATGCCGTTGCCGTTGCAACTCCATGCTGACCGGCACCTGTCTCGGCAATGATTCTGGATTTACCCATATTTCTGGCAAGCAACAGTTGACCAATGGCATTGTTGATTTTGTGGGCTCCCGTATGACAGAGGTCCTCGCGTTTTAAATAGATTTTTGCACCGCCGTAATATTTGGTCAACCGGTTGGCATAAGTCAGTTTGGTTGGGCGTCCAACATATTCCCGAAGTAGATCATGATACTCTTTTAGAAAAACAGGATCATTTTGAACCTCTTCATACGCCTCCTCAAGCTCTTCAAGAGCAGGGATCAGAATCTCCGGAACAAATTTGCCGCCATATTTACCAAAGTAACCTTTTTTATCTGGTGCTGTATATTTCATTATTTTAGTATTCAGTAACGAGTATTGTGTATTGAGGTTCATTCAAAAAATAGTCTCAATGCTTATAACCGTTATTTTTGTCTTAAAATTAAAGTTGCTGTTTCTCCCATACCTCATTCATCACATCAAAAAACCGTTCTACCTTATCAAAGTCTTTCCGTCCGGGTGATATTTCGAGGCTGCTGGAAAGATCTACGGCTGTCGGGTTCACGGTTTCAATGGCCTGGCGGATATTGTCAGGACTAAGACCTCCGGAGAGGAAAAATGGTTTTTTACCCGTGATATCTTTAAGAATATTCCAATCGAAGGTTTTTCCGGTTCCTCCCCACAAACCATCGGTTTTGGTGTCAAATAAGTAGTAATCAACTATTTCACTGTAGCGTTCAATGTCAGATTTCAATTCGGCAGCTGTTTTGTCTTCAGTGATATGAAACACCTTGATCACAGGTTTCTCAACAAGTTCACAGTACTCCGGCGATTCCTTGCCATGTAGCTGAACCAGATCAATACCGGTCTGACGCGTTATACTGTTCACATCATCCAATGGCTGATTCACAAATACACCAGCTTTCTGCGGTCCCGACAGCCAGTTAATGATAGCTCCTGCTTTTGCCGGCTCCACAAATCGGGGACTTTCCGGATAAAAAATAAAACCCAGATAATCGGCCAAAGCACCGGATGCAAACCGCGCATCCTCAAGTGTGGTAATGCCGCAAATTTTAATTTGGGTTCGTTTTTTCTGCTCTGCAAACATTTGTTGTAATCATGATTAAAAACCCTTCTGTCGTGAATTCTATGATAAATTTTCCTTTGATTTCAATTTCTCAAATTCCGACAAAAATTCTTTCAATGCTTTTCCAATATCAGGCTGTCGCATAAAATGCTCACCGATCAATGCTGAGTGAATATCATTATCAAACAGTATTTTTATATCCTCCGGATGGTGAATCCCGCTTTCGGATACTCGAATTACATGCTCCGGAGCTTTTTGAAGCAAACCCACACCGCGATGAAGGTCAACTTCAAATGTGGATAAATTACGATTATTCACGCCCACAATTTCAATTTCATCCCAATTCAGGGTATCTATTTCATCTTCATAGTAGCACTCCACAAGCGCCTGCATACCAAATTCTTTTGTAGCCGAGAGCAGTTCAGAAAGCTGGTTTCCTTCACAAATGGCAGTAATTAACAGCACAGCATCTGCACCATATGCACGTGCCTCTTTAATCTGGTAAGGGTCCACTATAAAATCCTTTCTGAGAAGCGGTACCGGACTGATTCCCGCAATTGACTCCAGATAATCCAGAGATCCTTCAAAAAAAGGCATATCTGTCAAGACAGAAATGGCTGCGGCACCATTTTCAAAATAGGCTTCTGCAATTTTCAAAGGGTCGAAATCTTTACGAATAATTCCTTTAGATGGTGAAGCTTTTTTAACTTCTGCTATAACAGTTACCGTTCCATCCATCTGAAGAGCGTTGGCAAATGATCTCCGTTCCTGCTCATACACCTCGAACGATTCAAAGTCCCGCAATGAAACCTTTCGCTTTCGATTTGCCAGATCTACCCTGGTCTGTTCAGTAATTTTTTGGAGTATATCCATAATTTGATATTCGTTAATAGTTCACCCGTAAACGTTGAAATAGATTAGTTTATACGAGTACACCATTAATCATTAACCATTTTCGCAATTTTCTGTGATTCTTTAACAAAGAGATTCATTTTTTTCGCAGCCTCTCCGGAGTCGATACTTTTTGCTGCTTTTTTTACTGCATCATCAAGATCACGGGCTATTCCGGTTAGATGAATAGCAAAGGCTGCATTCAATTCAACTATATCACGTTGAGGTTTTGTTGCTTTCCCATGCATTATATTTTCAATTATACGTGCATTTTGCTCAGCGTCACCTCCGTACAATTCTGTTATATTAACTTTATTATAACCTAATGTTTCCGGGTTAAAACGGACAGATTCGGATGACAGACTGTCTTTTAATTCAAATATGTTGGTATATGCTGATAAACTGATTTCATCAAGCCCATCTTCGGAATGAAGTGTGTAAGCATTTTTTGTCTGAAGGTTTGCCAGAATGTGGATCATTTTTTTTGCGGCATCGGCACTAAACGTGCCAATAAGCTGATTTTTTACTCCGGCAGGATTCAGCATCGGACCCAGCATATTAAAAAACGTCCTTATTTTAAGTGCCCGTCTGGCAGGCATAACGAATCTTAAGGCCGGATGAAAGTTTGGTGCAAACATGAAGGCCATTCCGGTTTCGGTGAATAGAGCTTCAACTTGTTTTTTTTGCAAATTTGGTTCGGCTCCGAGTGTTTCTAACACATCATAACTGCCGCTTTTACTCGATACACTCCTGTTACCGTGTTTTAGCACGGGTATTCCTGCCCCTGCTACAACGAACATGGCTGCTGTAGATATATTAAAAGTTCCGGAACGGTCGCCACCGGTGCCGCAAAGATCTACCGCTTTTTCCGTGTTTACCTCAACGGGGATTGCAGCACTTCTCATTTCCTGAACAAAAGCTGTTAATTCAGAAATGGTTTGCCCCTTCATTCTCATTCCCATTAGAAAAGCAGCGATCTCTTCGTTGGAAACCTCACCATTCAAAATGAATCTGATGGCTTGTGAGGATTCTTCATCAACTAAGTTTTCTGACCTCGAAATTTTCTCTAATAATTTAGTAAAAGCAATAGCCACAATGATTATTGAAATTTTAAAAGGTTTTAATTAGTCAAATTGGATGATTTTTTAATACGATAATTCCATCCAGTTTTTTATAATTTTCGGGCCTTCAATTGTCAATATACTTTCAGGATGAAACTGAATGCCTTCAATTGGATACTCCTTGTGACGTAGTGCCATAATCACACCTTCACGGGTTTTAGCACTTACTTCAAGTTCATCCGGAACCGATTCGGGTTCAACTACAAGCGAGTGGTACCTTGTTGCAACAAATCCGTTTGAAACTTCCCTGAACACAGTTTTACCATCATGGTAAATATCCGAGGTTTTGCCATGCATCAGGCTTGGCGCGTGTACCACTTTTGCACCATAAACCTGACCTATTGCCTGATGGCCCAGGCAAACACCCAATAACGGGATTTCAGGCCCCAATTCTCTTATCACCTGTTCTGTGATCCCTGCATCTTCCGGTCGGCCAGGACCGGGAGAGATCAGAATTTTTTCCGGATTAAGTGCCCGAATATCTTCCACGGTCATGGCGTCATTTCGTATCACTTTATAATGTTCTGTTACTGCGGCAACAATGTGCACCAGGTTATAGGTGAAGGAGTCGTAGTTATCGATGATTAAAATCATGTGAGTATCAAATAGCAAATATCAAGTATTGTGATAATTTTTTGCAAGAAATCTGAATTTTCGAGTTCATACTACAAAAAGTTAAATGTAAGGTCGAAATCTGTAACATTGGTAACTGATATATAAAGCGACATCTGACTTTCCAAATCCAGAATGATGTGGAATCATTTTCCAACTCGCTGCTTGATCTGTTCTACTCATACTTAAAGCTTCTGTATAGCCCCGTCGCTTCACGAATAGGCTCCATTACAGATTCCGCCCGTTCACGCGCCTTTTTCGCGCCTTCACTAAGCACATCGTGAACATAGCCGGGATTTTTTTCAAGTTCTTTCCTTTTTTCACGAGCTTCTCCAAAATAATCATCAATAAGGCCAAGCAATTCCTTTTTTGCATGCCCGTAGCCATAACCACCTGCCTTATATTTTTGCATGATCTCCTCTTTTGAATCTACATCAGCAAACAGCTTTATAAGTGAAAATACATTACAGGAATCCGGATCTTTAGGATCTTCAAGAGGTGTTGAATCGGTTTGTATCGACATCACACGCTTTTTTAAAGTTTTCCCTTCGTCAAATATGTTAATTGTATTGTCATATGATTTACTCATTTTCCGACCGTCGACACCCGGTACAATGGCAACGTTTTTTACAATATATTCTTCAGGAATGATCAAAAGTTCTTTTCCATATGCCCTGTTTAATTTTCCTGCTAAATCACGGGCGATTTCAATGTTTTGTTTTTGATCTTCTCCTACCGGAACCAGGTGAGAGTGGTATATCAGGATATCTGCAGCCTGAAGTATCGGATAGGTAAACAAACCGATATTAGGATTGAGTCCGTTTGCTACTTTATCCTTATAAGATACCCCTTTCTCCATCAGTGAAACCGGTGTGAGACATCCAAGTATCCAGGCCAGTTCAGTTGTTTGCGGGACATCACTTTGTGCAAAGAATGTACATTTATCGGGATCAAGCCCTAATGCCAGATAATCCAGAACCACATCCATCGTGTAGCCTTTAAGAAGCTTGCCGCTATTTACCGATGTAAGTGAATGATAATTGGCCAGAAAGTAAAATGCATCTCCCTCCTCCTGCATCCTGATATGTTGCCGCATTGCACCAAAGTAATTACCGATGTGCAGTTTACCCGATGGCTGGATACCGGAAAGTATGGTTTTTCGTTTTGTCATTTTGGAGTATTGAGTATCAAGCATTGAGTATCAGGAATTGAGAGTCTCGGTACTCAATACTATTATCTATTTTGTTATTCTTAAAGCCACACTTAGTGCTTCTACAAGAGCACCTGCTTTATTTTTGGTTTCGTCGAATTCTCTGGCAGGATCACTGTCGGCAACAATGCCTGCTCCGGCTTGTATATACACTGAACCTGAGGTAACAACCATTGTTCGAATTGTGATACAAGTGTCCATATTTCCGGAGAAGTCAAAATAGCCTACCGCCCCGGCATATGGCCCGCGTTTTGTTGGTTCCAGCTCATCAATTATTTCCATTGCCCGTATTTTAGGTGCACCGCTTACCGTGCCGGCCGGGAAACACTGCATCAGGGCATCCACAGACGACATGCCGGGAGATTTTTTACCAACAACGTCCGAAACTATGTGCATCACATGAGAAAACCGCTCTATTGACTGGTTTCTTTCCAGGTGTACAGTGCCTGATTTGCATACACGGGATAAATCATTTCTGCCGAGATCTACCAGCATAATATGCTCAGCAATTTCTTTTGGATCCTTTTTCAGATCTTCTTCAAGCGCCAGGTCCTCTTCATGATTTGAACCCCTTGGGCGTGTACCAGCAATTGGTAGTAAGCGAACCTCTTCTCCGGTTACACGGACCAATACTTCCGGGGATGAACCAACCAGGGCAAAATCATCAAAATCGAGAAAGAAAAGATAAGGTGAAGGATTAACCATCCGCAGAGCCCGGTAAAGAGTAAAACGGTCCCCCTCAAAAGGCACCTCAAAGCGCTGAGAAAGAACTACCTGAAAAATATCCCCTTCATAAATATAGTCTTTTGAACGGGTTACCATCTCGTGGAACTTTGGCTCATTCACATTGCTTTTTATTTGTGATGAGTCAAGATGAAATGTTTCCTGCGTACGAACCGGATTTGTGGCAGCCTTTTCCATTCTGTCTAATGCAGACTGCGCAATAGAGTACGATTTTTCAAGATCTGTATTTTGATCTGTGAAAATAGTCTTTATCAAAATAATCTGCTGTTTAACGTGATCGAAAGCATACACTTCATCATAAAAACACCAGATGGCTTCAGGAAGCATTAGATCATCTTTAGGAACATTTGGTAAACGCTCAATCTGACGCACAGTATCATAGGAAGAAAAGCCAACTGCACCGCCGGTTAACCGCGGTAATTCTGGCAGTTTCGGCTCAGAATGCTCTGTAGTCAAGCGGTTTAATGCATCAAAATAGCTTTCGTTAAGCCTTTTGGGTGATTTGTTTGTTAGCGTTAATGTGGTGTCATTGCCATTAAATATCAGTTTTTGGTATGGATTACAGCCCAAAAATGAATAACGGGCAAGTTGTTCCCCTCCCTCGACCGATTCAAGTAAAAACGGATTTGAAGAGCTTTCTCGTATTGAAAGAAACAGTGATACCGGAGTGAGAACATCAGCCAGCATTCTGCGGGACACAGGAATTGCTGTATACAATTTTGCCAGCTCTTTAAATTGATCGAAAGTCATAGGTACTTAAAATAAAAAAACCCACTCCAGAATACTGCAGTGGGTTTGAAATTTCTTTAAAATGATTTTATGTCATAATGATTCCACTGCCTTATCAGAAAAGCTGTGCCACCACTCAATTATGTATAACTTATCCTTTTTCATTGCACTTGAAACTATAGGTTCAGTAGATGAAAATCAATAACGGTTTTAATTTTTTATTTACTGTTATTGTGCAACGTTTAAGATGGCTCCCCGCTTACTGTATCAAGAATGCACCTGACCGAAAGCCCAAAATCCTTTCTGTATATTCCTCTGGAAACCCCACCGTGCGAAAAAACTATTGCCCTGCCGTATGCTTCCGAAATACTGTACCATGTTGATGTCCAGTAAAAAGCACTTCTTCCAAGTGAAACAAATCTGCCATCCGGATACCGCAAACCTGAAGGCATTCCGGAAAAACCACTTTCATTGGAGGCACCCGCATTTGGTGGTTCCCAATAATCTGTTCCGGCCGACCTTAGCTTTCCACTTATGTTTTCATCTGTTCCACGCCAGCCTGTATCGTCTGCATCCGACTGTGACATGCCAATAAAGATTTCAAGAGTTTTCCAATCTTCATCACCCGGAACCATCCATCCTGCCGGACAAACTCCCCTGCCGTCAGTTACGGCAAACCAATTGTAAATCTTTCCGTAAATTTCATCGTTGGAAGAGTTATTAGCATAATAAACCCAGGCGCCTATATTTGTAGTTCTCCAGTCTGCTTCAACAGGATAGTTTGGTATGTCGGTACCATCGCTGTATTTTAGTGTCCTCAAATTTTCTGTCATCCAGCACTTGTCCCCGATTTTTTTGGTATGGTATTGGTTACCATCCAAATCGGTAAGAATTTCACCACACATGAACAAGTCTGAGACTTTATTTCCAGAATCAGTACCACACTGAATCATTGACGAAAGACTGACCACAAGTATGGGTATAAATATTTTATTGAATAAATCTTTTCTCATTGAACAGAACTAATTTTCTCAAGCGTCATGCATGAACGCAATCTGCTTGTAATGCATTCTAAAATTTATATCTTTTTTAACGAATACAATAATGGATAGAATAATTCGTGAAGATACAGGATTTGGGGTACGCCTATTCCTCATCCAGATTCTGTAGCTGTAAAGATTAAAATAGACGTCATATAACCTGTTACATTTATCAGCGTCTAAACTTCAGGTTTGTATGTGGTTTCCGTACCTTTTAACAAATAAAAAAGGTCTAAGATTGTCAGACATCACAACCACATATGATGCAATTATTGTTGGCTCAGGGCCAAATGGACTTGCCGCAGGGATCAGGCTAGCACAAGAAGGGTTATCTGTTAAAATTTTTGAATCAGCAGAGACCATTGGCGGCGGAATGCGCACACAGGAAATTATACGGCCCGGTTTTCTGCATGATGTATGTTCTGCCATACATCCAATGGCAGTGGCTTCACCGTTTATAAAAACCCTGCCACTTGAAAATTTTGGCTTGAGATGGATACATCCGCATCTGCCGGCAGCCCATCCTCTTGATAATGAGCCAGCCGCGATTCTATATAATGATGTTCATCAGACAGCTTTCCATCTTGAAGATGATGAGAAAACTTATCTTGCAATTACCGAGTCGCTAATAGATAACTGGGAGCAATTATCAGCCGATTTCTTAGGGCCTTTAAGATTTCCGAAACAACCCTTCAATCTTGCTTCTTTCGGACTGAAGGGGCTGCAGCCTGCCTCACATTTTCAAAAGAAATTCCAAACCCGGCGGGCAAAAGCTTTATTTGCAGGCATGGCAGCACACAGTATATTACCCCTTAATTCGTTTGCAACAACTGCAGTTGCAATGGTCTTCTTTGGGGCAGCTCATACGAGCGGTTGGCCTTTGGTAAAAAGCGGATCACAATCACTTGCAAATGCTATGGGCGCATATTTCAAATCGTTAGGAGGTAAAATTGAAACAGGATTTGAAGTTGAAAAGATTAATCAGTTGCCTCCGGCAAAAGCAGTTTTATTTGATCTGACACCCCGGCAGGTTGCCAGGATTGCAGCAGACCGGCTGACTCACAACTATAAAAAGAAACTTAGAAAGTTTACTCTTGGCAACGGTGTATTTAAAATTGACTACATACTGAAAGAACCCGTTCCATGGAAAGATCATGAATGCAAAAGAGCTGGGACCGTTCATCTTGGCGGAACATTTGAAGAAATTGCATCATCCGAAAAAACAATGGATCGTAATGAACATGCTGAAAAGCCTTTCGTACTCGTGGCGCAGCAAAGCCTGTTTGATGAAACCCGCACTCCCGATGAGAAACACACACTGTGGGCATATTGTCATGTACCCAATGGATCCAGTGTGGATATGACAAAAGCTGTTGAAGACCAGATTGAACGATTTGCCCCCGGATTTCGCGATGTGATAGAGGCCAAAATGACAATGAATACCCTTGAACTGCAAAACTACAATTCAAACTATAGAGGTGGTGATATTACTGGCGGGCGACAGGATATCACACAGCTTTTTTCAAGGCCTGTAAGCTTTATCAATCCATATGCCACACCCGCTAAAGGACTTTATATTTGCTCTTCTTCCACACCACCGGGTGGAGGTGTTCATGGAATGTGTGGCTTTCACGCTGCCAATCTGGCTCTCAAAAAAGAATTTGGTATCAAACGGAAAGACTGGAAGTTAGATTTTTAGATCATGATCACTTTAAAAATTCGGTCTTTTTCCTGATGATTCGAAATCTTTTAGAAATGACCCGTAGCCGTTCTCTCTGGAAACAGTACGGGAAGAAAAAAAGCGGATCCAAATGGTGGAGTCTACTGACCGTTGCAATAGCACTGCTGGTAGGAATCCCAGTATTTACGGTTGCTGCAAACATTTTTGTTCCAAGTGGTGATGTTTGGCAGCATCTTGCATCCACGGTACTGCCTGCATATGTCATCAATTCAATATGGCTGATGCTGGGTGTAGGCACGGGAGTATTCGTGCTCGGGGTTGGCACTGCCTGGCTGGTAACCATGTGCAGATTTCCCGGAAGCAGTTGGTTCAACTGGCTCCTAATTTTACCCATGGCCGTACCTGCCTACCTTATGGCTTACACCTATACTGATTTCCTGGCCTACACCGGCCCGTTACAAACCTTTATCAGAGATATTACAGGCTGGGGGCTGGGAGACTACTGGTTTCCGAATGTGCGTTCTATTGGAGGAGCAATTACAATGATGTCATTCGTTTTTTTTCCGTATGTGTACCTGCTTACCCGCGCAGCATTTCTTGAGCAGTCTTCTTCGCTGCTTGAAGCCGGACGAAGCCTCGGAGCCACACCCTTCCAGAGTTTCTATAAAATTGCACTGCCGCTGGCTCG
>SKKO01000324.1 GCA_007123715.1 Balneolaceae bacterium
ACGGGTATCGCATTATCGCACATGAAAATGTGCCTGTTCTCCAGCAACAGGCAGCTCAGGCCAATGATACGGAAGCGAACCAGGCTTATGCGGGAATTACTTTTACCGACAGTCATGAATTGAACATTTCCGGCGAAACCATTACGGCTCACCACTACGGGCCGGCCCATACCAAAGGCGATTCGGTTATTTGGTTCAAAGAGGCAAATATCGCGCACATGGGCGACCTGATCTTCAACCGCCTGTATCCGTTTATCGACCGGAACAGCGGGGCCCTCATTACCGGTTGGATTGACCTGATCGAAACCGTCCATTCAGAGGCGGATTCTGATACGTTATTCATTTTCGGGCATGGAAATCCGGAATTTGGTGTAACAGGCAACCGCGAAGACCTGCTTGAACTGCGTAACTTTTTGTCACACCTTTTGGAATACACACAAAACGGAATACAGACCGGAAAAAGCAGGGATGAGATTACGGGGCTTCAGCAGTTTGATGCATTTACCGACTTCGTGAGTCCAAGCGACTTTTTGTCTCTCCCCCGCAACCTTGACGTTGCATGGCGTGAACTAACAGGTACTGAATAAACCGGATTACGCTTCGCGTTCAAAAGGCGCGTACAAAATGATCACTTATGTGGGAATCGCAGCGATCCGGATAAAATATTAAGTAGCAATTCTATTGTTTGGTTTTGTATTACTCCACAAAAACAGCATGATACCAGCTCCAGCCTGATAAACGATCGTAACCGAAGCGATCTCTTTCACTATGAATCGTTTCAAAGTCCATCCATTCTTTCAATCCGTTTTGATCCTGATCTGTAGGATCCTGTGCCTGAAAAACAAGGTGCAGCTGATTTTCTGCTTTATCGTATTCAATAATAGGGTTACGCATCCTATTACCATCAAATAACACTTCATTCGTGCTCCAATGCATTCCATTCCATATCGAATGCATGAGTGCAACCCTGTCTTCTTCCGTCCATGTCTCACTTACGATGTGTATGTTTCCTTCAGATGAGACTGCAATATCGTATTTGAGAACTGAGGAGTTAGGTGTCGGATGGATTTCGAGTAATTCGATTTCTGACCAGTTCAACCCATCTTTCGACCGGGTGTGAACCACCCTGTCTGGTTGATTATCTCCGGTTGTATCCTGCCTCCAGAACAAGTGAAAAAGGCCCGATTGGTCTGTGATAATCCTGGGGTTAGCTGTCACTGATTGCTCCCATTCATTTCTATATATTAAGAAAGGGTCGGCCCATGAATTTCCATGATCTTTAGAAATTTTAAGTGAGATACCCCGCCAGTCACTATCATAATTGTTTTTTATCCAATCAAATCCGGGGGCTCTGAAAGCGACAATGATGCTGTCTGCATTCAATTGAATAAGAGATCCTTCTGCGCCACCGCCTTTTACAATCGGACCGGTGGTCTGCCATACTTCGCCTTTACCACTTGCCAGGAACAGTGATGGAATACCATCATTCTCAATTTCTTCACCGGCATAATATGTGAAATAGAGTGAATCACTATTTTCACCGAAAACCGGTTTTGTGAGTTTTGGGTTAAAGTGATTTCCTTCAAATAATTTCAGTGGTTCACTCCACTCTCCGTTATTTTTATATGTGTACCAAATTTCTGAAATGGTATCTTCGCTGAACAAATTTTCTGAGCTGTATGGCTGATCTGAACGTTTATCCCACCACACCAAATGAATAATATCATCCTGACTTCTATCAGAAACAGCAACTTTGGAACCATCTGCGGTAAAACTTGTTTCTCTGATAAGTATTGGAGCCTGCCAGGTACCATCTTTGAATGTAATCAGCCATACATCATGAGGCTGATAAACTCCTGGAGCATAAACCTGGAATGTCATATATAAACCCTTGTTCCCGATAGCGATATCAGCTCCATGGGGTGCCCTTTCTCCAATTTCAATCGGGATTTGCTCCGGTATAGACCATCCGATGTTATCAGAGTATTTTTTACCATTAAGCAGCTCTGTTTTAATATAACTTTCATCGGTTTCAGTAATTGCGGACAACCATATTGTATATATTATGAGTACAAGATTGAAATAATTAGCTATAAATATCATCATTGTCGTCCTCATTTATTTATGTACAGTCCATATCATTCGAGCCTCCAATTTCAGAGAATCCAATGTAATGAGTTGAACTGATAAATACACAACCATGTTGAATAGTAGGAATTACAGTTCCTCCTAAGTACTCGACAATATATCCCATACTGTACCTATCAAAGGTTTGATATCCTCCAAGTCCTGTTGTATACCCAGATACTCCAACCACTTCTTGATTAGCTGAAGTCCAGGCATAATAAAGAGTATAAGTGTTTGAACCTTGAACATACACACTTGCAATTGAACCAAAATTACTTGGTCCACCAGGGGGGCCTTGAGAAAATGTAACATGGTCTGATTTATTTGAAAAATTCTCCTTCAAACCATGTTTTTCATAAAGTTTGTATAGTTCTTTTATTCGAGGAGAGAGAAAATCAGATAATTCTGAATTTTTTTTACCCACTAAATATTCAGAAGGAAACCAACTGTAAACACCATCTTTAATTTCTGTAAACGGTAATTCTGTAACTTCAAAGAAATCCATAGCATCCTCAAGTATTTTTGCCCATTCTTTATCAATTTCAATTGGGAGCCCATTTTTTCTTAATGTTAGAATTTTTTCTCTTCGATCAATTAATTCTTTTTGCTCTGCATCTGAAAGATTCAATTCGTTGATCCAATTTTCATCTATTGAAGTCTTAATATCATTGGTTTTCAGGTGAATATCAGAACAGCCAACCAATAATGCAATGATGATTAGAACTTTATAAACTCTCATAATAATTTGATTTAAATAATATTTAACCGCATTATAATAATTCTATTATGTTAAGAGATTAAATAATTGTTAAATTATTAAGATATTATATCAATAGCTTAAAACATTCCAGGTAATCCGCTATTATCGGGATAACGTATGTAGTAAGTTTAACCTCAACCGAAAACGGTGATTATGTGATCACGTTTTCCACTCATCCGGATGTGCGCATTCATATGGGGCATGAAACGCTTACACAAACGATTACCGAACTCAAAAATGAAGCGATGACGCCTCTTTTTCTGGCTGCTGCAGAAGCCACTGAAGAGGCGATCCTTAACTCATTTTTCATGGCCGAAACCATGGTGGGCACCCGTGGACGAATAATGTCCTCATTGCCGGTTGAAGAAGTCCTGAATATTCTCAAGAAATATGGGGCCTTAACTCCAGCAGATAAGTGATACCCCGAAAAACGGAGTAACCCATTAACATCATCCCTGTTATATGTAACGGAGAGTTTGTATCATCAATCCATACTGAAATACAGAATATGACCAAAACTACCATCTTAATCGCTTTTGGGGGTGCCTCCCCCGAACACGAGGTTTCGGTGATAACCGCTCACCAGGCAATGGCGGCACTAAAGGAACTGCCCGAATACCGGGTTAAACCACTATATATCACCAAATCAGGCCGATGGCTGACAGGTGAAAAACTGCTTGACCTCAAAGAGTTTGAAGACCTGAAAAAACTTGAACAGGATTGTATTCCCTGCTCGTTTGCACAGAATGAATTCGGAATTACCGTTCTGTACGAAGAAAAAAAAGGTTTTTTTTCGAAAAGAATAGAAACGCCGATATACGCGGTATTGACAGCTTTCCACGGATCAAAGGGAGAAAACGGTTCTTTTCAGGGAGTTTGCGAAATGTACAACCTCCCATATACGGGAAGCGGGGTAATGGCCTCATCTGTCGGGATGGATAAAGTTGCGGCGAAAGCCCTGTTAATAAGCCATAATATCCCGGTTGTGGAAGGGGTGGATTTTTTCGAAAGTGAATGGGTGGATAACGGGGAAGAGATCAAAAATGAAATAGAAAAAATCGGATATCCGGTTATCGTGAAGCCTGTTCACCTTGGCAGCAGCATCGGCGTTGAAATTGTTAAAGATGTGGACAAATTAATCCGGTCGGTTGAAACGGCTTTCCGGTATGACGATCATATCCTCGTTGAGAAAGTTATTTCACCGCTGATAGAAATAAACTGTTCTGTGATGGGTTCTGCGCTCCATTCCAAAGCAAGTGTATGTGAACGTCCATTGGGTAAAAAAGATCTTCTTTCTTTCAGTGATAAATATTTGGCCGATGAAGCCGCCAAAGGTATGGCATCTGCCGACCGCATCATACCGGCCGACATTCCCGAAGAACTTGCCGCTTCCATCCAGGAAACATCAAAAAAAATATTCCGCATCCTTACATGCAGCGGCCTTGCGAGGCTCGATTTTCTGATGAATGCCGATACCGGAACATTCTGGTTTAACGAAATCAATACCATTCCGGGCTCATTTTCGTTTTATCTTTGGAAAGAATCCGGAATCTCATTTACTGCACTTCTAACCGGATTGA
>SKKO01000106.1 GCA_007123715.1 Balneolaceae bacterium
AACTGAGGAATGAAATGGGTGCTTATTATGGCCGTGTTGCTATTGGCATTCTCATCATTCAGGATCTCGTGGCCATTGGAATTATTGCATATACAGGGGGTGGAATTCCAAATATTTGGGGGGTATTATTGCTTGCATTACCATTATTTCGCCCCATACTCTCCTATCTGCTAAGGATTATTGACAAGGACGAATTGATCATGCTTCTTGCCGTTGCACTTGCAATTGGAGGGGCTACACTTTTTGAATTATTTAACCTTAGCGGCGAATTAGGAGCTCTAGTAGCCGGAATGCTTCTGGCAGCCGATGAAAAAGGTGAAGAGCTTGGAAAAAAATTATGGGGCATTAAGGAAGCTTTTTTGGTTGGTTTCTTTTTAGAAATTGGGCTTATTGGCATTCCTTCAATAAATGAATTCTATTTTATTTTGGTGTTTCTCCTTCTGTTGCCCGTAAAGTCAATATTATTTTATGGGCTTTTCATGATTTTCAAACTACAATCACGCACTGGCTATCTGGCAACCGTTTCCTTAACTGCATATAGTGAATTCACATTAATTGCAGGAACTATAGCGGCGGCTAACGGATTCTTGCCAGAGTCAGCCATTATTACTCTTGGCCTGCTGACAGCAATCTCTTTCGTAATAAATGCCCCTTTGGCAAAATATGAGGATCAGATTTGGAGGCGATTTGAAAACCTTTTACACAAATTTGAGAGAGATGTACCACATCCGGAAAAAGAGGTTATTTCACTCGGAAAAGCAGAATATCTGATCATTGGAATGGGAAGTGCAGGCAGAGCTGCCTACGATCGCTTAAAAGAAAATAAAAAAAATGTAGTTGGTATGGATATTGATCCGGATCGAATTGAAGGCAATTTAAAAGCAGGACGCAGGGTAATCTACGGTGATGTTCAGGATACTGACCTGTGGAAGGCCGTAGAGCTTGATAACATAGATGCAATTATTGTAGCAATGGGAAATAAAGAAGTAAAACTTAACGCAGTAAAAGCAGTTAGAGATATTGGATTTGACCAGCCAGTATTTGTAATTACAATGCGGGATGATGAAAGTGAATTATTACAGAGCGCAGGTGCAAGTTCAGTCACTATACCAATTAAACAGGCTGGTGAGCAGCTCGCAGATTTATGTATCAAAGCAGGAGATGAACGAAAAAATAAAGAAGTGAAACTCGAAATTCAAAAACCAAATAAATTGTAAAAGAACATTTCCGGAATGCAATCAGCCAAAGAAACCATATGGGAAGTAGTTTACGCAATATTACCACTCACAATATTGGTAATAATATTGCAGTACACATTATTTTGGCTGCCAATTGAGTCTGTCTTACAATTTTTAATTGGAGTCGTTTTTGTATTCTCAGGCCTCGTCCTCTTCCTTATGGGTGTCCATATCGGGCTATTGCCGGTTGGCGAAATGATCGGTTCTTCACTGCCGCAAACAGGAAAAATATGGCTTGTATTATTAATCAGTTTTATTCTTGGTTTTGTAGTAACTGTTGCCGAACCTGATGTACATGTACTCTCTGGTTATGTGGATATGGTATCAGAGGGTTCGATTGGAAAATGGACTCTCATTTTCCCTGTTGCTCTCGGATTAGGGGTATTTGTTGTATTGTCTATGGCTCGTATTATTTACAATATATCCATTAAATGGCTTCTTTTATTTGGTTATTCAATGGTATTCATTTTGGCATTATTACCAGGTATTTCCGAAGAATTTGTCCCAATTTCTTTTGATGCCGGTGGCGTAACTACCGGCCCGATGGCGGTTCCATTCATTCTTGCATTTGGTGTAGGGATCGCATCTGTGTTGCGACGTGATGATAAGTCTGCAGATGGTTTTGGTCTCGTGGCACTGGCATCCATCGGCCCAATAATCGCAGTTTTAATACTTGGATATATTTATTCATGATTCATGACTTGAAAATTTTCTACGGTTTTGATTATGTTTTGGCTGAAGTTGCACTTGCTCTGATGCCATTAATTTTGTTCTTTCTTTTTTTTCAGTTTTTTTTTCTGAAATTAACACGAAAACAAGTTCGGGACATATTTGTTGGGATTTTAATGACTTTCCTGGGGTTAGCTCTATTTCTGCAGGGTGTGCATGTAGGCTTTTTGCCGGTTGGCAAGCAGATTGGTGATATTGCAGGAGACTGGCACTACCAATGGCTCCTGATTCCTGTAGGTTTTCTTCTTGGGTTCGTGGCAACATTTGCAGAGCCTGCCGTCAGGGTTTTAAACACTGAAGTTGACAAGGTTTCAGGTGGTTATATTCCCGAAAAATTGATGTTATATACACTCTCAATCGGTGTTGCAGTTTCCATAGCACTTGCCATGGCACGTATTATATATGGTATCCCGCTTTGGTATTTTATTGGACCAGGATACTTTCTTGCATTATCAATGGCTTTTTTTTCATCAGAAACCTTTACCTCTATTGCTTTTGATGCCGGCGGGGTAGCCACAGGACCAATGACTGTAACTTTTATTCTTGCAATTGCTCTGGGTTTTTCAGAGACTTTACCGCAAAGAGATCCATTAAAAGATGGCTTCGGAATGATTGCACTTGTTGCACTCGCTCCTATTTTAAGCGTTTTAACTCTTGGCTTAATGTATAAATTCAAAGAATCAAGATTCAATGATTAAAACAGCTGGAGACGATTTTAAACTTCTCGTTATTATCGTTGAAAAAAAAATTACACGAAAGGTCATTAAAGCTTGTAAAAAGGCTGGAGCTGAAGGTGATACTGTAATCCGGGGCAGAGGTACAGGTCTTCATGACCCGGGTTCTATTTTTGGAGTAAAAGTAGAGCGTGAAAAAAGTATTATTTTAATTTTAGTGCCTGATACATATGCTGATTCCGTCCTTGATGCAGCCACAAACACAGCAAAACTAAATGAACCAGGAACAGGAATTGCATTTATGTTAAATAGCAAAAGCATTTGTGGCGTATCACATCTCCTCAAACATTATTCCTGAAAACCACGTACTGATTAAGACGAATAATATGGACTTCCAACTTATCATCACTATCGTAAACAAAGGTAAATGCGGCAATGTTATTGATTCTTCCAAAAAAGCCGGTGCCGAAGGAGGTACGATCATTCCGGGACGTGGTTCCGGCATTCATGAAAAGGCAAAACTCTTCTCCTTTGCCATTGAACCGGAAAAAGATATTGTATTAACATTGGTACCGGCCGACAGAACCGAAAAAGTATTGGACGCTATCGTAAAAGCAACAAATCTAAATGAACCTGGTAACGGAATCGCTTTTGTACTTGATGTGGAAAAAACCACCGGCATCAACCACCTGATTGAGTAATTATATGATAATGAAACCAATTCTCATCTATGCTTATGATCCCCTTTGCGGCTGGTGTTATGGTTTTCATCCGATAATGGAAAAGATAGCTGATCGGTTTGGGGATGATCTTGAGATTGAAGTGATTGCCGGCGGACTTGCCATCGGTGAAAATGCACAAACGATTGCAGAAGGTTTTGATTATATACCCGAAGCAAGCAAACAGGTTGAAACTGTAACCGGTGTTTCTTTTGGAGAACCGTTTTACCTGATAGCCGAAGAAGGCAGCTATGTATATGATTCGGAAGCCTCCTGCATCGCACAAACTGTTATCAATGAACTGGCTCCTAAACATGCCCTCACGTTTGCCGGGATGATGCAGAATTCACTTTTCAAATTCGGGAAATCCCTCAATGAATGGGAGACATTTTCAGACCTATTTAATGAACTATCCATTGATTTATACGAGGCAAAAAAACTCTTTGAAAGTGCATCCATCAAACAGAAAACCTACCAGGGTTTTGAATGGTGCCGTAAGACAGGTGCATCCGCGTTTCCCACTCTCTTATTAAAAATAGGTAATGATTTTGGAGTAATGTCGCGTGGGTATCGCCCGTTTGATACCCTCGAATCGCATTTGCATCACCTGCTGAACAACATCAAAAAACTTTCCGCTATAGCAAAAAAATGAAAGCAAACCTTTCCCTGCCATTATTAATTTTCTCATTTCTATTTGTCACAACTTTGGCTGCCCAAAATACTGATGTGATCACCGGAACCATTGAAGGAGCTCCATTCAGAGTTGTTGTTCCTGAAAACTGGAACAGCGGCAAGGTCTTTTTTCACGTTCATGGCTGGAGGCCGGAAGATGCCCCACACAAAGCGGACTTTGACCCGGATGACCCGTTTTACCGGGCCATTCTGGAAGAGGGTTGGGCTATCGGGCGCACCGCTTTTCTAAAAAACGGGGTAGATCATGATGCACACACGAAAGCACTATATGATCTGAAAAACTGGATTGAAGAAAACACAGGCTCTGTTCAAAAACTGATAATGGAAGGCGAATCCACTGCCGGAACCCTTATGCTGCGAATAGCCGAGCAAAACCCCGATTTGGCTGACGGCGTAATTGCAAAAGGT
>SKKO01000268.1 GCA_007123715.1 Balneolaceae bacterium
CGTTCGTCCTGAGCCAGGATCAAACTCTCCATTGTACATCATATATACACTCTTGGAAAATCATTAAACCCCAGCCCATCATAACAATCTGGTTATCACTTTCAATATGTCCAAAGAACACGCAAAAACATCCTATTAGTTTTTACGGCAGATTTTCAATATAAGAACTCTTAAGAATCAAAGTCAAGAGATTATATTGAAATTTTAATTCCTTAAGATAAGCCTGCCTCCAGCTCTATTTATCAGAGTCCGGTTTTTCTGTATCCTCAACCTCTAAGGTGGTACTGTCGGCTTCAGTACTGGACTTTTCCGCCTGATTAACTGCTGTCTCTTCTGTTGCTTCTGCCTCAGCGACAGACTCATTTTTAATATCTTCGTCTACACTTTCTGAAGCTACCTCTTCGGCTTTCTCAACTTTATCAGTCGGCTTTTCAGATTTTGTTGTTTTATCCTTTTCAACCTCTGAAACCGGTTTATTCGTTCTGCCAGCTCTCCTTGTGCGTTTTTTCTTATCTGACTTCAGTTCCGGGGCAACATCATTAAAATCTACAAGTTCAATAACCGCCATCTCTGCTGAATCACCCAGCCGAAAACCAAGTTTCAGTACTCGCGTATAACCGCCTGGCCGATCAGCTGCAGCCGGCCCAACAGTTTCAAACAGTTCTGTTACCGCATATTTGTCCTGCAGTGCGGAAAATGCTTTTCTCCTGTTGTGAGTACTGTCTACCTTCGCTATGGTTATCAGTGGCTCTATAAATGTTCTAAGCTCCTTGGCTTTTGGCAAGGTAGTCTTAATTCTGTGCTCTTTAATAAGTGCTGTGCTTAAAGCTTTCAAAGTTGCTTTTCTATGAGAAGCCGTTCTGCCAAGTTTTCTTCCTTTTACACGATGACGCATGACAATTTCCTTTTATTTATCGATGTATTTAGATACATCCATTCCAAATTCAAGATTTTTCTCTTCGATAACTTCGATGAGTTCGGACAGTGATTTTTTTCCAAAATTTCTGAACTTCAGTAAATCCTGCTCATCCCGTGATACAAGTTCCGCAATCGAATTGATGTTTGCTGATTTAAGACAGTTGTATGCACGCACACTCAGATTAAGATCTTCAATGCTTGTTTTTAGAAGATTTGCAACACGCTGTTTTTCAGCATCCACTTCCTCTTCTTCCTGGGTAAACGGCTCTTCAATTTTTTCAGTAATAAATTTCTCAATATGCTCTTTGAGTATTTTACCTGAAATTGTTAACGCTTCTTTAGCATTTAAAGAACCATCAGTTGTAACATTCATTACCAATTTTTCATAATCAGTTCTTTGGCCTACACGTACATTTTCAACTTCAAATTGCACTGACTTGATCGGTGTGAAAATTGCATCAATAGGCAGAAGATTTATCTCATCTTCAAAATCCGGGGCAGTCTCTTCAGCAGGCACATATCCGCGTCCACGCCCTACACGAAATTCAATTTCAAGTGTAACATCTTCTGATAATGTTGCAATAATATGATCCGGATTCAAAACTTCAAAATCTGCAGTAGCACCCCCGATATCGGCTGCAGTTAGATTTCCGGGACCCTTTTTCGTAAGATTGATAATACCACCACTCTGCTCAACCTGCTTAAACCGAACCTGCTTCAAATTAAGTATGATTTCATATACATCCTCCTTAACACCATCAATACTGGAATATTCATGATCCACACCATTAATTCTAACTGCAATAATTGCCAGCCCCGGCAATGATGACAGAAGCACTCTTCTGAATGAATTCCCAATTGTAACACCAAAACCTCGTTCAAGCGGTTGCAATATAAATGTTCCAAAATTATCAGAATCTTCAGCAACTTCTAAGATTTCAGGCATTTGTAAACTATAATTATTCATAGTTCTCGAATTATCTGTGTAAAACTGATTAATATTATTTTGAGTAAAGTTCGATAATCAACTGTACGTTGATATTTTCAGGAATTTCTTCCATTGCAGGCAGTTGAAGAAACTTTCCTGTCTTTGATTTTTTATCCGTTTCAATCCACTTGTATTTATTTGTTGAATAGGAATCAAGTGAACTGTTTACCAATTCAAGGTTTTTTGATTTTGGCCGGATACTGACTACATCACCCGGTTTAATCTGGTAAGATGGAATATTTACCACCTGTCCATTTACAACTACGTGCCTGTGTGAAGTCAACTGCCTTGCCTGTCTCCTGGTTTTTGCAAATCCCATTCTATAGGCTACATTATCCAGTCTCGACTCAAGCAGTTGTAAAAACACCTCACCAGTAACACCTTCCTGTCTCGTAGCTTTTTCATATAAATTCCGGAATTGCTTTTCTAACAAACCATATGTGTACTTGGCTTTTTGTTTCTCATCAAGCTGTATTGCATATTCCGATTTTCTGGTAAACCTGCTTCGTCCATGCTGGCCAGGGCCATATGGCTTTCTTTCAAGTGCGGTGCTTGGCCCAAAAATGGGCTCTTTAAACCTGCGGGCAATCTTTTGTTTTGGTCCTCTGTAACGTGCCATCTACATTCAAATAATTTTGGTTATACTCTTCTTCTTTTTGGTGGTCTGCAACCATTATGCGGAATCGGGGTCCTGTCTTTTATGGACAAAACTTCGAGCCCGCTCGTAGCCAGTGCACGCACAGCAGCTTCACGCCCGGAACCGGGCCCTTTCACAAATACTTCGACTTTTCTGAGTCCCATGTCATAGGCTGCCTTGGCGGCTGTTTCTGCACTTAACTGAGCCGCATAAGGTGTGTTTTTTCGTGAACCTTTAAAGCCTTCTTTACCGGATGACGACCAAGACAATACATTCCCGTTGGCATCGGTCACACTTACCAAAATGTTGTTGAATGATGCTTTTACAAAAGCCATTCCATTCGGGTCAGCTACCTGCTTCTTTCTTTTCTTCTTTATTGCTGATTTATCAGAAGATTTTCTTTGTTTTTTTGCCATTTATTATAAGGATATTATGCGTTAACTATTTAGGTGCCTTTTTCTTGCCGGCAACAGTTCTTCTCTTGCCTTTCCTTGTTCGGGCATTGGTTTGTGTGCGCTGCCCTCTAACCGGCAACCCTTTTCTGTGTCTTACACCACGATAACTGCCAATCTCAATGAGTCTTCGGATATTGGAATTTATCTCAGTTCGGAGAGCACCTTCAACTTTAAGATCGTCATCAATAGTTCGCCTTAAAGTTGCAACCTCCTCTTCGTTCCAGTCTCCAACTTTTGTATCAGGATTTATACCGGATTCTTCGAGTATCCTGTTTGCAGTGGTTTTGCCTATACCAAAGATATAGGTAAGACCAATCACACCACGTTTTTGTTTTGGTAAATCAACACCTGCAATTCTTGCCATAGATTCGTTGCTTTAAATAGAATTAACCTTGACGCTGTTTATGTCGCGGATTTTTTTTGTTGATAACATAGATACGTCCCTTGCGACGAACTATTTTGTCATCTGAGCTTCTTTTCTTTACTGATGATCGTGTTTTCATAATAAAACCTTTTACTTATACCGGTAAGTTATTCTTCCTTTTGTGAGATCATATGGCGACATTTCTACAGAGACCCTGTCACCCGGTAAAATTTTGATGTAATACATTCTCATTTTACCTGAAACATGTGCCAGTATCTCATGCCCGTTGTCTAATTGAACTCTGAATTGAGCATTTGGTAATGCGTCAATAATCTTTCCGTCCTGTTTAATCGGCTCTTGTTTAGCCATAATTAATCAATTCGTTTCTAAAATTTCATTTTTGGTGATCTCAGTAATATAATCAAAAGTACTGAGAATTTCAGCCTCACCTTCTCTGACTACTATATCATGCTCAAAATGAGCTGCGTTTGATCCATCGGCAGTAACAATTGTCCATTTATCGCTTAGTGTTTTCACATTCCACGTGCCCCGGGTAATCATAGGTTCAATAGCTAATGTCATTCCACTTCTGAGACGTTCTCCTCTATTAGGTTTACCGTAGTTTGGAACAGAAGGATCTTCATGCATACTCTTTCCAATTCCGTGTCCAACCAGGTCTCTTACAACACCGTAGCCAGCCTTTTCACAATGCTCTTGTATTGCCGAACCAATATCACCTGTTTTGTTACCATGTACAGATGCATCGATTCCTTTATACAAAGACTCTAACGTTACTTTCAGTAATTTAATGTCTTCGGGATCACACTCTCCAACTGCAAATGTATATGCATGATCACCGAAATACCCATTCTTCTCAACTCCGCAATCGATTGACACAATATCACCTTCCCTGAGTTCTCTCGATCCCGGGATTCCATGCACCACCTCTTCATTTATTGAAATACAAAGTGTTGCTGGAAACGGATTATCTTTTGGCCCGTAACCTTTAAAGGCAGGGCGCGCATTATTTTTTATAATAAAATCTTCTGCAATTCTGTCGAGTGAACCAGTATTAATTCCCGGCTGAATCTCTTTCGCCACTTCAGCTAATGTTCTTGATACCAAAACTGCAGCTTCCCGCATTTTGGCAATCTCTGATTCACTTTTCAGAAAAATCATCAGGCTCTTCTTCTTCCTTTAATTTTACCTGATTTCATGAATCCATCATAATGTCTCATCATCAGGTGGCTTTCGATCTGTTGTAATGTATCAAGAGCCACGCCTACAATAATGAGCAAACTCGTACCTCCGTAAAAGAGTGCAAATCCGGGTGTTACTCCCATACTTGCTACAATAGCAGGAAGTATAGCTACAAAAGAGAGAAAAAGTGAACCTGGAAGTGTTATCCTCGTTAGGATATTATCAATAAATTCTACCGTTTGCTTACCGGGTCGTACCCCTGGTATAAATCCACCTTGCCTCTTCATTGTATCTGCCATTTCTCTTGGATTCACAGCAATAGCGGTGTAGAAAAATGTAAAAAACACACAGATTGAGAAGAACACAATTGAGTATGTTACACCTGTAAAATCTGCAGACCAGGCTGTTAGCCACTGTACAGTCTCATTTTCCGGAAAGAATGTTCCAATTGTACTTGGAATAAACATGATGGATTGAGCGAAAATAATTGGCATAACACCGGCAGCATTCACCCTGAGTGGTAAATACTGGGTGGTTCCACCATAAACCTTTCTTCCAACAACTCTTTTGGCATACTGTACAGGAATTTTTCGTGTACCCTGGGTAAGAAGCACACATGATGCAATAACGAGTGCGAGCCCCGCAAGTTCAACAATGATGATAATTGCATTGTTTGTTGTTGTAACCTCATTGATAAAGTTGGTTGGCAATACAGCAATAATCCCGATCATAATCAAAATGGAAATACCATTTCCTATTCCCCGATCGGTTATCCTTTCACCAAGCCACATCACAAATGTGGTTCCGGCCGTAAGAACAATAATTGAGGTTAGTATAAATGCCGTATTACTAACAACAATTGCGTTGGGTGAAGTTGCCATGAGGTTTATTGCAAAACCAATAGCCTGCACCGCTGTAATACCTACTGTGCCATAGCGGGTAAGCCTGTTGATTTTTCTTCTTCCTTCTTCACCTTCACGCTGCAGTTTTTGAAAGTAAGGAACAGCTGCACCCATCAGCTGAATAATAATGGCTGCCGTAATGTAGGGCATAATACCCAACGCAAATACACCGGCTCTGGAAAAAGCCCCGCCAACAAACATATCAAACAGGCCGAGAAGGTCTGAAGCATCACGAGTTGGAGATGTTAGCATACTCGCATCAACGCCGGGCATGGTAACATAGCTGCCAATCCTGTATACAAGCAGAACACCAACAACGTAAAGAATACGATCGCGGAGATCTTCTATTTTAAAGATGTTTCTAAAATTATCTATTATACCCATTCGATAGTACTACTGAGATAGTTAATTATGATACGATGGTTACAGTGCCGCCCGCGGCTTCAACTTTTTCTTTGGCGGATGCACTGCAGGCATGTACTTCTATACTAAACTTTTTGTCGATCTCGCCATTGCCTAAGAGTTTTACAAAGCTATTCTTATGGAGCAGGCCAGACTGAACCAGTTCAACCAGTGTAATCTGATCTGATAATCTTCCCGCTTCAACAAAGCCTGATACATCACTCACATTCAGGGCTTTATATTCTTTCCTGAAGCGGTTTTTAAATCCAAATTTAGGTACCCGGCGTTGTAACGGCATTTGCCCGCCTTCAAACCAGGCTTTTATTTTGCTGCCACTTCTGGAGCGCTGACCGTTATTTCCCCTTGTTGACTGTTCGCCCATTCCGGAACCCTGTCCGCGGCCAACTCTTTTCCGATTCTTTTTGTTTTCGGCTGGTGCTTTTAATTCATGTAATTTCATAGCAGAATTCTTTTCCTGTTCAATTATCCTTCAAAAACTTTTTTTACACTTACTCCACGTCTCTGTGCAACTTCAATAGGATCTGTAAGTTGTTTTAATGCTTCATAAGCAGCTTTTACCATATTGTGCGGATTGCTTGAACCAAGCGACTTTGATAAAATGTTATGTACGCCTGCAACGTCAAGGATAGACTTAACAGCTCCGCCGGCAATTACACCTGTTCCTTCCGCGGCAGGTCTCAGTAATACTCTTCCAGCTCCGGCTTTCCCGACTACCGGATGATGAATGCTTCCTGAAGTGGTTATTGGAATCTTGATAAGATTTTTCTTTGCGTTATCAAAACCTTTCTGGATGGCATCGGAAACTTCATTGGCTTTACCCAGACCATGGCCTAGAACCCCTTCACCATTACCGACCACAACAATTGCATTAAAACTAAATCTTCGACCACCTTTCACCACCTTTGCCACACGATTAATGTGTACAAGTTTTTCTTCCAGATTCAGGTTAGCAGCAGGGATATTATGTTTTCTTCTGATTTTTGGCATAATTCAAATAATTTTAAAAGTCTAAACCGCCTGCACGCGCACCTTCTGCCGCGGCCTTTACGATTCCATGATATTTATATCCGCCTCTGTCAAATACAACCTTTTCTATGCCTTTATCCTTCGCAGATTCGGCAAGTGCTTTCCCAATTATAGCTGCGGCTTCAAGCGGACTTTTATCCTTAATTTCGCCAGCAAGACCATTCGATTGTGTTGACACTGATAATATTGTCATATTGTCGAGATCATTTATAAGCTGCAGATTAACATGCTTATTGCTTTTAAAAACACTTAAGCGTGGTTTTTCTGCAGTACCGCGAATAGTCGAACGAATACGTCGCTTTATCTTATTCCTTCTTTCTGTTTTTGCGTTGTTTTTACTCATATCCTTAGACTGTTACATGTTATTTAGCTGCAGATTTACCGGCTTTTCTTCTAATTTGCTCATCCAGGTATCTGATACCTTTTCCTTTATAAGGCTCGGGTTTTCTTAGAGAACGGATCTTCGCCGCCACCTGGCCCACCAATTCCTTATTAATTCCAGAAATATTAATGATGTTATTTTTTCTCGATTTTGTATCTACTTCAATTTCGATTCCATCCGGCGGTACAAAATATATGGGATGAGAAAAACCGAGATTCAATTCAAGTACACCATTTAAATAGTTAGCACGGTAACCAACCCCGATAATCTCCAGCTGTTTTCTGTAACCCTTCGAGACACCTTCTACCATATTGTTGATCAAAGAGCGGTAGAGCCCGTGAAGAGACTTCTGCTCTTTTGAATCATTAGAGCGAGTTACCCGAACTTCATTATCTACGGTTTCAACATTTATCTCAGGGTGAACACGCAATGAACTGGAACCCTTTTCTCCTTTAATGGTTACTACATTATCTGCGCCAATGCTGAACTCTACATTTTCAACCAATGGTACAGGTTGTTTTCCTATTCTGGACATAGCAATTAAAATCTTTTATTAATAAACAGAGCAGAGAACTTCTCCACCTACATTCAATTTCCGTGCTTCCTTGTCAGTCATCACTCCATTCGATGTTGAAACAATGACTATTCCCAAACCACTATACGATTTAGGCAATTCCACATTGGAACTATATTTACGTAATCCCGGTTTTGAGATTCTTTTAATTTCCTTGATGACCGGTTGCCCGTAAGCATCATATTTAAGAAAGAGCCTGAGAACTCCCTGCTTGCCATCTTCTATATCGATAAACTTGCTGATATAACCTTTGTCAACAAGTATTTTTGAAATGGCTCTTTTAATTTTAGAAGCAGGAATGTCCACTCGCCGATGACCGGCCTGCTGAGCATTTCTTATTCTGGTTAAATAATCTGATATGGTATCGCTATTCATGTTATTTTATCTCCTCTTACCAACTTGCTTTTTTTACACCAGGTATTTTTCCATCCAAAGCCATTTCTCTGAATTTGATACGGGAAATACCATACTTACCGATAAAACCGCGCGATCTTCCGGTGATTCCACAACGATTTCTTACACGTGTGGGGCTGGCATCACGGGGCAACTTTTGCAAACCTTCATAATCGCCAGCCTCTTTGAGCTGCTTACGCTTTTCAGCGTATTTCTCAACTGTTCTTTTTCTTTTTTCGTTACGTGCTATCCAGGATTTTTTGGCCATTGTATTGGTGTATTTTCTTAAAAATTATTTTTTAAATGGCATTCCAAAATGTTTCAGCAATGCAAATGCCTGTTCATCGGTTTCTGCGCTTGTAACAAAAGTGATATCCATACCATGTATAGTAGTTGCTGTATCAACATCTATTTCAGGGAAAATAGTATGTTCTTTAATTCCCATGGTATAGTTGCCTCTGCCATCAAAGCTTTTGTTTGGTACACCCTGAAAATCCCTTGTACGTGGCAATGCAAGGTTTATAAATCTGTCAAGGAATTCATACATAATTTTTTCACGCATGGTTACTTTACAGCCAATTGCCATGCCTTCTCTCAACTTGAAGTTGGAGACTGATTGTTTAGCAAGTGTTTTAACCGGTTTTTGTCCGGCAATAAGGCTGATGTTCCCAACAACTTTATCCAAATATTTACCATCGGATATTGCCTCGCCTGCACCAACATTTATAACGATTTTTTGAAGCTTTGGTACAGCCATTAAATTTTCAATGCTGAATTCCTCCATAAGCTTTGGTACAATTTCTTCTTTGTACTGGGTATATAATCTTGCTTCTGCCATTAGTCTAATTCCTACTTGTCAATTATTTCGCCACTTTTCTTTGCATATCGCACCCATCTGCCACCACCTTCTTCTTCAATGCGTTTTCTTCCGATTCGTGATGGCTCATCGCTGGCAGGATCTATTACCATTACATTACTTGCATGTATAGATGCTTCTCTGCGTAACCTTCCACCCTGGGGATTATCCTGTGAAGGCTTTTCATGGTGTGTTTTGAAATTCATTCCTTCCACAAGAACGAGTTCTTTTTCGGGATTAACCATCAATACGCGACCACGCTGGCCTTTATCGTTACCGGCAATCACTAAAACTTCGTCGCCTTTTTTAATATGTAATTTTCTTTGCTTGTTATACTTTCTCGGCATAACCTTAATATTTATAATACTTCAGGAGCGAGTGATACAATACGCATAAAGTTTTTTTCCCGCAGCTCTCTTGCCACAGGTCCAAAAATTCGGGTACCGACCGGCTCTTTTTCCTTGTTAATAATTACCGCCGCGTTTTCATCAAAACGAATATAGCTTCCATCACGGCGCCGAATTTCTTTTTTGGTTCTTACCACAACGGCTAAAACCACTTCACCCTTCTTCACATTGCCACCAGGAATGGCAGCTTTTACCGAACAAGAGATTAAATCTCCAATACGTGCATATCTTCTTCTTGAATCTCCAAGAACCTTAATACACATAACTCTTCGTGCACCACTATTGTCGGCTACGTTTAATATCGATTGCGTTTGAATCATGATATAACCTTACTAATTGATCGTTATTTTGCTCTTTCAATTATTTCAACTAAGCGCCAGCTTTTCCTTTTTGAAAGCGGTCTTATTGACATGATAAGAACAGTGTCACCGATGTTGGCATCATTATTTTCATCATGTGCCATATATTTTGTGGTTTTGGTGATAAACTTACCGTAAATAGGATGTTTAATCTGCCTGTTCACAGCTACAGTTATACTTTTATCCATCCGGTCACTTACTACCCTGCCAGTTCGTGTTCTTCTTTGTGATCGTTGTGCTTGACCCATAATCTTATTCAGCACTTAATTTTTCGTTAATAATCAATTTTAATCGGGCAATCTCCCGACGTGTATTTTTTATTCTTGCCGGATTTTCAATCTGGCCGGCTACCGCTTTATTAAAGCGAAAATCAACAAGGGATTCTTGTTCATCTTTTAATCTTGCTTCAAGTTCAGTGAGCGAGAGGTCCCGCAGTTCATGTGCTTTCATAATTCAAAAATTATCCGGTTAGTTATCCAGATCCCTGCGTTTAACAAATTTCGTTTTAATCGGTAGTTTATGAGATGCTCTTCTCAATGCTTCCTTTGCTTTATCTTCACTCACACCGGCAATTTCAAAAAGGATTCTCCCTGGCTTTACTACAGCTATGAAGTGATCAAGGGCACCTTTTCCTTTACCCATTCGGGTTTCTGCCGGTTTAGAGGTGATTGGACGATCCGGAAATATTCGAATAAACGTTTTACCTTCTCTTTGTAACGATCGAGCAATAGCTACCCTGCAGGATTCAATTTGCCTTGAAGTGATAAATTTCGGTTCGAGTGCCTTAAGTCCAAAACTCCCAAAAGCAAGAGTATGTCCTCTTTGGGCATTTCCTTTCAGTTTATCCCGGTGTACACGACGTCTGTGAATTCTTTTTGGTTCTAACATCTTTCAGTTATTTCGATTAGTTACTGGTACGTCTTTTTCTGCGTGACTTCTTTTCGCCACGACTTGAACGTTTTCTGCTCGGTTCACTTTCCTGCTTGACTTGTATATTTGGGGAAAGATCCACATCGCCGATGATTTCACCTTTGAAAATCCATACGGTTACACCTATGGCACCATATATGGTATTTGCTGTTGCCTGGGAATAATCAATATCGGCACGTATAGTATGCAGAGGAATACGACCTTCCTTATACTGTTCTCTTCTCGCCATTTCAGCACCACCAAGTCTTCCAGAGCACTTAATTTTAATGCCTTTTGCTCCCATTCTCATCGTTGATGAAATGGCTGTTTTCATCGCGCGCCTGAAAGAAACTCTTGCTTCAAGTTGCTGGGCAATGTTCTGTGCAACAAGGCTTGAATCCAACTCCGGTCGCTTTATTTCACTAACATTGATTTGTACTTCCTTGTTAGTGATTTTTTTAAGTTCTTCCCGAAGCAGTTCAATTTGTTCACCGCCTTTACCAATAATTACACCAGGCCTTGATGTATTTAATGTTAATAAAATACGTTTTGGTGTCCTTTCAATGATTACTTTGGATAAGCCGCCATTTCTGAGGCGTGCCTGCAGATATTCCCTTAACCTGGTATCTTCCAGTAAAATGGCAGCTTCATTATTATCTGAGTACCAATTAGAATCCCAGCCTTTAATAATTCCAAGTCTAAATCCGGTAGGATTGGTTTTTTGTCCCAATTTTTTCCTCTGCTGTTATTCAGTTACGGTTACTTGTTGTTGTTTGGCTACAACCACTGTTATATGGCAGCTTCGCTTATTGATTCTATGAGCCCGACCTTGTGGTGCCGGTTGAATCCTCTTGAGAGTAACACCCTCATCAACAAAAATGGTTTTCACATAAAGCATGTCATTGTCGAGTCTTTCTTCTTCGAATCTGTCACGAAGGTTTGCCGCTGCAGACTTAATAACTTTCGAAACGTCAACAGCCGCTGATTTCTTTAAAAATGATAATTTGCTTATTGCACGGTCTACTTTATCTCCACGTACATAGTCAGCAACAAGGCGAACCTTTCTTGGTGATTTTCTTAGATGGCGTTGAACAGCCCGTGCTTCAAATACTGGTAATGGCGTTTCCATTGTTAAAATATTTATTATTTGCCTTTTTTAACCGGGTGGCCACGGAATGTTCGTGTAGGTGCAAATTCACCTAATTTATGGCCAACCATATTATCTGTTATATAAACCGGAATAAACTGTTTACCGTTATGAACGGCAATTGTTAATCCTATAAAGTCCGGAGTAATCATTGAACTTCTCGCCCAGGTTTTAATCACTTTCTTTTTGCCACTTTCGGTTGTAGCATCAATTTTGCGCTGAAGTTTATAGTGGACGTAAGGTCCTTTTTTTAGTGATCTTGGCATATAATTAAAGATTATTTCGTTTTACGACGTCTGACAATAAATTTGGACGACAGTTTTTTACGATTCCTTGTCTTTTTACCTTTGGCTGACTGCCCCCAAGGAGAACGCGGATGTCCTCCGGACGCTCTTCCTTCACCACCACCCATAGGGTGATCTACCGGGTTCATTACAACACCACGAACCTTGGGCCGTCTTCCGATCCATCTGCTTCTTCCTGCTTTTCCAAGGGTTGTGTTAAAATGATCTGGATTACTGGTTGCGCCTACAGTGGCAAAACATGTACCCAAAATCAGTCTGACTTCACCGGATGGTAACTTAACAGTAACGTATTTATCGGTTTTTGCCACCATTTGAGCAACGGTACCAGCACTTCTGCATAATTGTGCACCTTTACCTGGATGCATTTCCACATTATGTATATAAGTACCCGGAGGCATTTTAATCATAGGCATGGCATTACCTGTATCCGGAGGGGCCGTTGCAGAACTGATAACCGTATCACCAACCTTCAATTTATTTGGAGCAATGATATATCTTCTTTCACCATCGGCATATGCCAAAAGGGCTATTCTTGCCGTTCTGTTGGGATCATACTCAATGGTTTGAACTTTAGCAGGTATATCATGTTTATTCCGTTTGAAATCAATAACACGATACTTCCGTTTATGTCCGCCACCACGTCTGCGCATGGTCATCCTGCCGCGGTTATTTCTGCCGCCGGATTTATCAATGCCTTTTGTTAATGATTTTACAGGCCTGTCCGCCGTAATTTCATCAAATACCGGTGCAATTCTGTGGCGCTGACCCGGAGTTGTTGGTTTTAATTGTTTCGTTGCCATTATAAAATATTATTTAGATTTCGCTGAAGAGATCTATTTCGCCTTCTTTAAGTGTGATAATTGCTTTTTTCCAGCTGCGGCTTCTACCACTTACAAAACCACTTTTTGTAAATCTGCCTTTAGGTTTAGATGGCACAATCATCGTGTTCACCCGAGATACTTTAACATCGGGGTATCGTTGTTCAATAGCTTTTTTTATCTGCGGTTTTGTAGAGTTTTTAGCAACTTCAAAAGCATATTGCTGATGAACTTCCTGAAGCCTTGTCAGCTTTTCTGTAATAAGGGGTTGTATTAAAATACTCATGCTGCCTCCTCTTCAATTTTTTCAGCAAAGCTTAATTCCAAGACGGGTATAGCTTTTTCTGTAAACAGTAACACATCGGCATTCATAATGTCGTATGTATTTGGTTTATTCGCTTCCACTACAATCACTTTGGGTATATTTCTCGCTGAGAGATAAACATTTTTATTGGTATCAGACACAATTAAAAGAACTTTCTTTCCTTCAATTTGAAGCGCCGCAAGCAAATCAGTTACCTGTTTTGTTTTAGGATTTTCAAAAGAGATTTCTTCCACCACTTTAATTGCATCTTCCATAGCTTTTAATGAAAGAGCAGACTTACGTGCGAGTTTTTTTGCTTTTTTAGTTAATCCAACAGTGTAAACTCTCGGTTTTGGCCCGAACACGGTTCCTCCACCTTTCAGCAAAGGCGAACGCATTGTACCTCTTCTCGCCATTCCAGTACCTTTCTGTTTATAAGCCTTTCTGCCGCCACCTCTAACTTCAGCTCTTTCTTTTGTTTTCGCAGTCCCCTGCCTTTTGTTAGCAAGAATTCTTCGAACGTCTTCGTAGAGCACAGTTTCATTTGGTTTAATCCCAAATATGGAATCGTTCAGTTCAGCCTGATTACTGCTGCTTGTACCGTCAATTTTATAAATCGTCAGCTTCATGATGAGGCTATGTCTTGTGTATTGTTATAAATTTCTACAAACCCACCCTTTGGTCCCGGGATAGATCCCGTAACCAGAATGATATTTGATTCTGGTAATGTCCTGGCAATCGAGAGATTTTTAATTTTAGTTCTCTTATTTCCGGAACGGCCGGCCATTCTCATTCCTTTGAAAACCTTCGAGGGATCAGATGACTGTCCAATTGACCCGGGTGCTCTTTCACGGTTATGCTGACCATGAGTACTGTCTCCGACACCTTTAAAGTTATGCCTTTTTACAACACCCGTAAATCCGGTTCCTTTTGTAATACCCACAACATCCACAAGATCACCGGCTTTAAATACATCATCCATGATGAGCTCATCACCAATGTCAAGACCTTCAGGTACATAATCCCTGAATTCTTTCACCAATTTCTTTGGTTCAATACCGGCCTTTAAAAAGTGACCTTTAAGCGCCTTTGAGACTCTTTTTGGTTTTCGTGAAAAAGCAGCAAGCTGTACAGCTTTATAACCGTCTTTCTCTTCGGTTTTTATTTGGGTAATGACGCAAGGTTCAACTTCAATTGCTGTAACAGGAATACTTCTGCCCAGATCATCAAAGATGCTTGTCATTCCTATTTTTTTTCCAATTAATCCACTCATTGTTCTGTAAACTATAGGATTACTTATACTTTTATTTCAACGTCAACGCCTGATGGCAACTCTAATTTCATAAGAGCATCAACGGTTTGTGAACCTGTTGAAAGAATGTCAATCAGGCGCTTGTGAGATCTGTATTCAAACTGTTCACGTGATTTTTTATCAACATGAACAGAACGGTTAACCGTAATAATGTTTTTATCTGTTGGGAGCGGTATAGGTCCTGAAACCACAGCCCCGGTAGATTTTACGGTTTGAATGATCTTTTCCGCTGATTTATCAATCAGGTTATGATCGTATGACTTAAGTTTAATTCTAATTTTTTGTTGTGTTGCCACTCTAAGAACCTTTTAATCAATAATTTTACTTACAACGCCGGCACCTACGGTGCGTCCGCCTTCACGAATGGCAAAACGCAAACCCGTCTCCATGGCAATCGGCTGAATCAGTGTTACCACCATCTTCACATTATCGCCCGGCATCACCA
>SKKO01000161.1 GCA_007123715.1 Balneolaceae bacterium
CAAACCCTTCGCGCCTTCACTTACTCTGTTACTCTGTTAATCCGTTCGTCTGTTCGTCTGTTATCCAGGGCTTTCCAAGCCACAGAAGCTCTCCGGCCTACATGGCCAAACCCTTCGCGCCTTCACTTACTCTGTTAATCCGTTCGTCTGTTCGTCTGTTATCCAGGGTTTTCCAAGCCACAGAAACTCTCCGGCCTACATGGCCAAACCCTTCCTGCCTTCTCCTCATGGCGAAGTTTTTAAACTTTACATATTCCCATAAATATGGTAATATGCATTTATGAAAACTACCATAGATCTTCCCGATGATTTGATGAAAAAAGCTAAAATAAAAGCCATTGAGCGTGGTGTATCTCTAAAAGAACTATTTACCGAAATGCTTGAAAACGAACTAAAGGAATCATCAATCCAAAATTTACCAGCACCCTGGAAGGCTCTGAAGGGAAAAGGTTCAGCTTCAGGGCTTCAGCCAACTGATACACCCTTCGATGATTACACCGGCCCGGACTGGATGCAGTCAGTCCACGTGAATGAACCCGATTAGCAATGGTGCTCCTTGATACACACATTTGGCTTTGGTGGTTGCTGGGTGACGGCAGCCTGAAACAGCGCGAACGAGAAGCACTGGACGATCTGGCAGCAGACAGGATGCTTTGCATTTCATGGACTACCCTCTGGGAAACCGAACTCCTTGAACGGAAAAATAGAATTACACTGCTGCCCGGGTTTCAAAACTGGATTCAGAAAGCAACCGATCCATCCTTTCTCACCGTTCTGCCGGTTGATCTCGATGTACTTCTTGCCCAGCGCCGTCTGCCCGGTTCATTCCACGCAGACCCGGCAGACCGTTTAATTACTGCTACCGCCCTGCTTTCCGGGTATGAACTTGCCACGTATGACAGTCGCATCCTCGAATCAAATGCGTGCAAAATCTGGAAACCCTGATCATGAATTGGGTTATTTGAAGTACGAATGATTTCATTATCAAACAGAAAACAAAGCCATCATCTCCCTTATGATGTCATCCGGAATCTCCCTACGTTTTCTCGTGATCCCCACAGCCTGTTTGCCGAGTATTTGATACATTGTGAGCATATCATCATTGGTTTTAAGCGAATCGATATGCTTGCGGATTGAGGCAATGTCGCCACGGGAAACGGGGCCGGTCAGAGCTTCGTTTACTCCTTTTTCAATGATATTCTGAACCGTTTGAAGTATAAGTGGCTTAAGGATTTCAATTCCCTCACTGATTCCCTCTTTTTCCAAATAGTCTGCGGCTGAGTGAATGAGCGAAACCATATAGTTTGATGCAAAAACCGCTGCAATGTGTACCGTCCTTTTCTGCTCTTTACTAAGGTGAAGTGAACGGGCGCCCATTTGTGTAATAAATTCTTCCAACTCAATCGTCAACCGGGCATTCCCTTCAAGACTGATTGTGATTTCCCGAAACCGTTCTGCACTGTCACCCTTCTTAAAAGTTTGTATCGGATGCATGGATGCCGTCCCGGCTCCGGCCCTGGCAAGCGATGAGAGTTCATCAGATGTGAGGTTGCCGGAACAGTGAATCACGTTTCTGATTTTCCAGTCAATACTCGCAGATGCAAGCTGATCAGAAATCTCCCGGATAAGATCATCCGATGTTGTAATAAAGACAAATGTCCCCGTTTGCCCATCGTTTACCGGCAGATTCGTATCAACCTTAAGATATTCACCCGAATCCGTGAGAATATTTCCGCTATTACTGCCCCAGGCTGACCTTATTTCAATTCTCTCTTTTTTGAAAAAATCATGCAAAGCAGTACCAACAGCCCCGGTCCCAATAATGGTAACAGATTTTATGTTTTGCACGCCATTATCCAAAAATAGGCTGACGCTGCATGACAGCATAACCGTTCAACAAATTCGTACTGTTACCGTCATGATCCTCTAGTGCCGGGAAATGAATTTTCAGGCCCCATTTTTTGGCAACAAGCAGCCCGGCTACAAACGAACTGACTCCTCTTACATGAGAATCCCCACCATTAAGGTAATTCATCAATCCGGATTCGTTTCCATGATCGATATCATTTTTAGCCCTGATCAATTCATCCCGATATGACGACTCCAGTTCACAGCAAAAAACCACAAGGGCATTTTTTGATCCTAAAATTTCTTCGATAGCAAACGCCAGTTCTCGTACAATGAATGAGTTTTCGTCCGTAATTTGAATATTAAGAACATCAAAACCGGTTAGTGTCGTCTGCAGCAGCATGAGCTGATTGAACAGGCTTACGTCATCATCAAATGCTTCATCATCTATAAAAAAGTCATCATCTTCATCGGCAAAGTCATTACGCAGCTGTTCGTTGGCAGCCACCTCACCCAATGGTGTTTTAACGATTTTAAAAGAAGGCATAGGAAGTTTTTTCGAGCCACTTCCTGGGTGTGACTCAACAACAACCACCGTATTATAGTCGTTTTTGCTGAGCCGTGAATAAATCAGGCAGGTTTCATCAAAGTTTTGGCTTGTAATTTCAAACGGGGAAAACAAAAGCCTTACCGTTCCATCTGATTCTCCGGATTGGATGCGGGCTCTCTTTAAACCGTCTTCAATCTGCTCCCTGTTAAATGATGTAATATTCATGGTAAATTTTCTTTATGGCAAACAATATTATTTTTGAAAACAAATAGATATCCAGTGTTCTTCATTCTTAAAACTACAAATTTTTGCACGTTTTCCATCATGAAATTCAACAACAAAAAGGTGCTGAGTTTCCTGAAATATCCTGACTCCATTCATCGGTTTTCTCAAACCGGTACCGATCATTTTTAATCCTGCCTCTTTTAGTGTCCATATTCTCACAGGGGAAATAGTGGTATAAAGACTATTTTCTTCATGCGGATGCTGAATACGTTTAACCAGTGAGCTGCTTACTTCCCGGGAAATGAATTCCATGTCGCAGCCAACAGTGTGATTCTGGGACATGGCGGCACTAATAGCTTTACGGGTATGTGAAAAACTGACCGACAATTCGTTTCCGTTTACCCATAACCGGGGTTTTTCAAATTTTGGGGTAAGTATCTTCGGATTTACCTCCCCATACCACAATCCGGCCATCTCTTTAATAAGAACATTGCCCTGATGGCTTTCAAGAGAATCTACATTTCCTGTTGAAGGCCATTCGAGAAATTTGAAGCAGAGCAGGATCCCTTCCGGCAATTCCCTGTGTTTAATACTATCCGGCACAGATGCTTTTTTTTTTGATGTTAACAGATAAAACTACCAATATTTTACATCCAACTGCAATCTATTTCAAATTACATTGCTAACCCGATCCCCGACCCCTGCACTGTATGCCGTGACGAAAGCCACCTTTGGAGTCTAACCCGGAAGATGCCCCTTCTCTATGCCCGGCACCCGGAACTACAGCTTTCCATCCCGTATACCGGTTATCCCGATGATTTTTCATTTTCCAATGGCTTTCCAATTCCGGCTCTGCCCCACAGGGATTCCTTTGGCACGAGCCGGCGTACAAATTGAGCGAATATTTCTTATCTTTTTAAGCTTAAATTACAATCAAACAACCGATTAATATCACGAATGACTAACAGCGAACCGTCCTTGAGTGAACAGCAGCAAATCAGGCTCGAAAAACTCAATCAACTGAGAGAACTTAACATCAACCCCTATCCTTACAATTACGATGTAACTCATTATTCAACGGGCATACTGGAAAATCCATCATTGGTTACCGAAGAACCGGATAACCATACCCTGCGGGTAGCCTTAGCCGGGCGGGTAATGACCCGTCGTATCATGGGCAAAGCTTCCTTCTTTACCCTTCAGGATTCGAAGGGGATTATCCAGATTTACATCCGCAGGGATGATGTGGGTACCGAGACATACAATTCTGTCTTTAAAAAGCTTGTGGATATCGGGGATTTTGTCGGTATTAAAGGTTTCGTTTTTAAGACGAGAACCGGCGAAATCACGGTTCATGCCGAGGAGTTTGAATTTTTGGGCAAAACTGTGCGTCCTCTTCCAACCCCGAAAGAAGTGGAAAATGATAAAGGCGAAATAGTGACCTATTCGGCATTTTCCGACAAAGAGCATCGATATCGCCAAAGATATGTAGATTTGGTTGTGAACCCTGAGGTGAAAGAAACCTTCATCAAGCGTACAAAAATGGTTCAGGCTATGCGTGATTTTATGAACAGGCGCGGTTATCTTGAAGTGGAAACCCCGGTTTTACAGCCTGTGTATGGTGGTGCCGCAGCAAGGCCATTCGTTACCCATCATAATGCACTCGATATGCAGCTCTTTCTCCGGATAGCCAATGAACTCTATCTGAAGCGGCTGATTGTTGGCGGATTTGACGGAGTTTATGAATTTTCGAAAGATTTCAGAAATGAAGGGCTTTCTCGCTTCCACAATCCGGAGTTCACCCAGGTTGAGCTATATGTGGCTTACAAGGATTATCACTGGATGATGGATTTTATGGAGGAAATGATTGAGCATGTAGCTCTTGATTTGCACGGCTCAACAAAAGTAAGCGTTGGTGATCATGAGATCGATTTCAAGCGGCCCTGGCCACGAATCCCCATGTATGAGGCCATCATGAATGAAACCGGCCATGACCTGTCTGGTAAGTCGGAAAATGAAATCCGGGATATTGCCAAAAAACTTCATATCGAAATTGAAGAAGGAATGGGTAAAGGAAAACTGATCGACGAAATTTTCGGTGAGTACGTGGAACCAAAACTGATACAGCCAACTTTTATAACTGACTATCCGGTCGAAATGAGTCCGCTTGCCAAAAAACACCGTTCAAAAGAAGGGCTTGTTGAACGTTTCGAAGCTATCTGCAATGGCAAAGAGATCGCCAATGCGTTTTCTGAACTCAACGATCCTGTGGATCAGCGCAGGCGATTTGAAGACCAGGTGCGTTTACGAAGTGAGGGCGATGAAGAAGCCATGACCCTTGATGAAGATTTTCTTCGCGCCATTGAATACGGCATGCCGCCAACAGCCGGGATCGGTATCGGCATTGACCGTCTGGCCATGATCATGACCAATTCCGAATCCATACGGGATGTACTGTTTTTCCCGTTAATGAGGCCGGAGTGACGGGTTGCGGGTTATAAAGACCCGGCAGAATACCCCGGCAAGCCTGCCGGGGTTCCTGTCAGAGTCTGTGCCATGAGATGCGGGTAAAAAGTTTGAAATTTTGGGAAATAAGTTCAAACCAACCAGTTAATTATGCTGTATAAATGAAACATTTCACCATTGAGCTGTCAGAAGAATATAATCTGTTTGGGAAAAGATTAATTTGTCACTTCGATACGTTGAATCAAACTGGAAATCATATTCAGACATCAACAACAAGCAACCCGTAAACCGTAAATGAAATTTACCTGGTACATTGCCGGAAAGTATTTTAAAGGGAACAAGCGCGAATCCCGTTTTCTCTCTTTTATAAAAATTATGGCCATTGGCGGGGTTGCAATTGGGTCGGCCGGCCTTTTGATTGCCCTTTCCATCGTACACGGATTCAAATCTACGATTAATGAGAAGATTGTAGGGTTTGCACCCCATATTACGGTGAATTCCTATATGGGCGATCCTCTTTTCAGGGCAGATACCCTTCAGACTTTCATCAGCAAGATTGACGGGGTGGGAAAAACACAGCCGGTTGTGACAGGCCAGGTGATGATTCAGGCTTCAGGAGATGTGAGCGGTACGCTGATAAAGGGCGTTCCCGCCGAGGGGGATGTAACCAGCCTCAGAACGTATATTGTGCATGGCAGCTATGACATTTCGATGCAGGAGAGCGGGCTTCCGGGAATCATCATCGGAACAGCTCTTGCTCGGACCATTGGTGCCGAAATCGGTGACCGTGTAACGGCCTATGCGATTGACGGAATGCCCACGCCATTTAACACACCCGAAATCCGGCAGTTTACCCTCACGGGAATTTATCAGACAGGCATCGCCCGTTTTGACGATAATTTCGCACTCACAAATATCGAAACCTTGAGGCGGCTCTTCAATCTTGGCCCACAAAAGGCAACTTCCATGGAAGTAAACGTGGCAAACCCGGCCAGAATTGAACAGGTATACACCAGCGTGAGGGATTTAACCAGTTTTCCTTTTGTAACCGAAAGCATCTACCAGCGCTACCGAAATATTTTTGCATGGGTCGACCTTCAGGAGGAAACGATACCACTGGTAATCGGTGTGATGATTATTGTGGCTGCCTTTAACCTGATTGGCACAGTTCTGATGATGGTACTTGAACGGGTGAAGGACATTGGCATCCTGAAAACCATTGGTGCCAAAAGTAAAGCCATTCGCCAAATATTTCTGCTTGAAGGTCTATTTGTAGCCATTACGGGATTAATGATCGGTATCGGAATTTCCCTTCTATTTTACTGGCTGCAGATCACGTACGAGATTATCCCGCTGTCAGAAGAAAATTATTATATGAGTACAGCTCCTGTTGAACCTCATTTCATTGATTTTTTGATTGTTACAGCTGTTACCATTATCCTGTGCGCCCTTGCTTCCTGGCTTCCTGCACGAATTGCAGCCAAAACAGATCCCGTCAAAGTTCTGAGCTTTGGAAAGTGATGTATTCTTCTACTTTTTTATGTTGACCGGATATTGATCCTGATATTAAACCGGATATCATGCGTTGTGCGTTTAAAAGTACGTGACGATTTTGGCAGGATCTGGCTGAATGCATATTCGAAATTGGCCTGTACAGTTGTTGAAAAACGGTAACCCACTACCATACTGGTATTGATACGCGACTGGCCGGTTGGCGGGCTTGGTGTAAAATTAAATAAATCGGGGTTTCTCTCAATAACCTGGCTATCCTGCTGAAGTGCCCTGTCTAGATCAGCATCCAGCAGAAACCGTTGTTCGGTATCTTCAATAATACTTCCGTTAAGTGTCAGGTCAACATTACTGGCAAGGGTTCGCACAAATGGTATGCTGAAATTTCTCAGCGTATAAGCCATCGAAAGGCGCATTCCTTTCGATACCCGTTCAATTACCTGCGTATTTGAGAGTGAAAGGCTTGTAATGTTACTGGTTTCATACCCAATCTGAGTTCGAAGGCCATTGTCCCAGGTAATATTTAACTGAGCCAGAGGTGAAAAACGTTTCTCAATATTTACTGTGCCTGGCTCATATTCGGGACGGATATCTTCGACGGTATAAACTCCAACCCTCCTGGTAAAAATCTCATCGGGGTTATTGGTCAGATTCCAGCCCGTGCGGTATAAACCGTTATAGGAATGAGTAATACTCGCACTCTGCATATATTCACCGAGGAAAGGTATCATGCGTTCAAGCCTGGTCCATGTCATACGCCAGTTAGGCAGCGGAATCGCCGTAAAACCCCTTTGCCCCATTGTTCGCGAATTCCCGATATATGCACTTTTAAAATCCTCCTGAAGTTTCACTCTGTTCAGAAGCGTGTTTTTACCTCCATCAGGATCCCGGATAAGGTTTTCGGTGTTACTCATTCCGTCAAAGGCCGTCTGAAGCTGGTTTCTGAAAAGTGCTTCATAACCCGGTCCAAAGGCCCAGACACTCGATGTAATGGTACCTGAAGCACTGCTCACCGAGCTAAGTGCATTTTCCGGATTGAGTGAGATAGATTCCGTGAGCCTTTCTTCCCACTGGGTACGCCATTCAAGGTCAATGGAAACATTCTGAAAGGGGTTGAGCCGTGAAGTAAGCGTGATATTATCCGTATAACTGTTATTAGCCGGCAGTTGAATGGTCGATACACCATCTGGATTTGCAATGAGGCGGTCTTCAGATATTCGTTCAGTAATTCCAAGCCGGTAACCGAATACCGGCGTAAACGATTCTCCCCCGAACATATCAAAAAACTGGGATCCGCCGTCATAACCACTCTGAGCCCCGCTTTTTGAGTTGCTGTAATTGATGTCAATACTTGTAAAGCTGAACAGCGCAAGGCCAAGTTTGCGGCTAAAATATGTAAAATGATCTCCTAATCCATACGTATCCTCTTCATCATTGGTATTGCCGTTAGCCTGTCTGCTCTGCTGCCGTTCCCTTCGTTCACGGGTATTGGCTTCAACTGCCTGTTCATAAAATGGAATGCGGTTAAACAGGTTGTTGGTATCCATTCTCAGTGTATGATCGAGCCTGAACATATTTGAAATCCTCGCACCCAGGCTGGACCCAAGTGGTGTATTTTCCCACCGAAAACCACCCGAATAACGGGCATTATACGATAGCCAACTCAAGGCACGTATCTGATTGAAACGGGGCTGCCAGCTTGCGGTATAATTTTCATCATAGCTGCTGCGCCTTGGAGAGACATCACCCCACATCAAGTCCCTGTACACTCCCAGTGACGGAGACGTATCGAACGCTGTGCTATCGATTCCGGCAAACTGTCCCTCCCTCACCGAAACACTCGCAAGGTCAAAAACACTTTGAGATTGAAATGATGTTGATATCGACCGGGTAAGATTGTATCCAAACCCCAAATTGGTATTATATGTAAAGCTGTGTGTTTGCTGCAACGGCTGCTCATCTTCACCAAACAAAATCCTTCGCTTTCTCTCCTCGTAAGAACGCCGGGTGCTCACGGACGTTGTGATATTATTCGGTGTGTACCCGAGGCCAAGACCGGAAAGGGTATTTAGCAATGGCACATCTTCCAGAAACCCGAAGGGCCGGAAAAATCTCACATTTCTGAAGTTTAAGTTATATCGAACTGCAGCATTGTAATTCCAGTTATCCTGAAACCTGTACTGTGGATTTCGGCTGTTTGTTGTGTTATAGTTATAGTTCAATGTTGTATTATCAAGAAGAACCCGTCCAACAGCACTTTGGGAATTGCGTTTTGATATATTTGAAAAGTTGATGGCATAATTTTCACTGTACGTTTCCACATCCCTGCGCTGCTCATCAATCAGGCGGTCCTGCAAATCAGGGTCCAGGTTCGTTCTCGACCTCACTGCTTCTTCAAAATCCGAAAATCGGATATCACCCTGGTTTGGCAGATATTTAGGTACAGAGGAAGATCTTCTTGCCGTGAGATTCACGGGGATATTCCAGCCATACCTGTCCGGAATAAAACTATCCAGATTGATGGCAGAGTTCAGATCGTAGGCAAATTCGTTGCTTACCCTTCGCTGCCCAAGACGTGAGTCAAGAGAACCAAAGCCCTGGGTCTGGCGTATGATATTGGCATTCACGGTGGCAAAATCGGCCAGTTTCAGTGTTGATTTTGCATTGGCTGCCCAGCCGCGTTCATTATCAAATCCGGAGACACGCAATTCATTCAGCCAGAATTGCGCGTTAAGTATCGGTGTACCGTTTCCGGAAGGGTCAGCCGGATCGAACGGATTGCGGATTCCCATACCAACCTCGGATACACGCCCCAGCGATGGATTTCCGCGTATGGCAACAACAGCACCGGGTACAGAATCATCGAGTATATCCCCCCTTTCATAAATCTCTGAAAAATCAACCCCGCCTTCCTGGTCACGCAACTGCTTGAGTTGGTTAAACGCCGAGAGTACAATATTCATGCTGTTCTCTTCATAAAGCCAAACCTGCTCCGCTTCGTCCATCAACTGACCTGAGTTGCCGGGATCAAATGTCTGATATGGATAGTTCATATCGGATGGTGTTACCGGCTGACGGTATTCGTAATAATTATTTTCAAGGTCATTACCGAATCGCATAACAAGTTCTGCATCTCCGCGGTTGTTGTATCCTTCACCGTGCACGAACATCCGCATATTTGAATAGTTGAGCAGGTTCAGCCCGCCCGGGTATACACGCTTGATGAGCTGTGTTGCTCCGGGGCTCAGATTTCTGGCATCCAGAACAATCGACTGCTCATTTTGAAGAGACCGGAGCTGGCTTCCCCTGTTTTGAGCCCGGATACCGCCTGAGGGCTGACGATAAGGAATCGGGCGGCGGTTTGAATTTTCTTCAATATTGATCGTACTTATTCTGAGTTCAGCATTAGGATCATTACTCTGGTTAATACTTTCATCCTGTCTCCACTGGCTGCCCACAAATTCAAGTGAGGCAAAACGGAGAGTAAACGGCTGTTTATAACCGGTAAGCCAGATGCGGATATATGTAATATTCTGGAAATCATTGATGTCTCCTATCCTGCGCTTGAACTCGCTTACAGGAATCCGAACCTGATACCAGCGGTCTTGCTGCCGGCTGCCCGGTACACGGTCTACAATAAACGTACCGGGCCTTCCGATTTCAAGCCCAACCTCGTCAGCCGGATTCAGATCCACCTCATACTGGTAATAAGCATTGGTAAGCGCCACGCTTGAGGGATTCACAAGGCCTTCGGTATCCGGCCGATTGGTGATAGCCCTTCGGTCGGTTTGGTCAAGAGGAGTGTTGCCTTCAGTGTACCCCAACAGACGGTGAAAGCGCTCGTGAAGCGGCCGGTTTTGCACCTGTGATTCCCCGTAAAAAATGTATTGATCGTTTGACGGGTCCTCCTGAATCCGCTGAAATTCCGGACTGTTAGCACCATACTGACTGCGCATATCATCAATGAAATCAGCAAAAATAGTCTGCTCGTCAAGCCCGTTAAATCCGCCTGATGACGGCAACCCGTCAAGCCCCACATCTTCCAGTTCCCGGTTTACATTAGAAAACTGCCCTTCGGGCGGCGGCGGATTCGCGGGCAGGGCAGAACGCGGATTGGATGTATTGTCCAGAATCAGCGTTTCCGGATTCAGTGCAAGGCCGTCTTCCGAGTTCAGTTTGGAGTTTGGAATCACATCCTCCGAGATCAGGCCGATATCGATATAAATTTTCCCGTCATAATCTTCGAGAGACGCCCCGGTGGGCATTCTTCCACCCGGCAACACAGGCTGAACCCAAAATTCAAGAAATTCAATGTTATTTTGGGTAAAATCTTCCTGGCCCGAAGGAATTACGGCCGTCATTCCGCCCCAAGTACGTTCATTCTCCTGCTCCAGCAGTCGTCTCAGGTCTCTATTGTAGTTATAAGGACCTCTCCTGGAGGGATTATAAAAAACGTCGAGTGTACTGATAATTTCTTCCTGGGGATTCTGTGTTTCACGACCGGGGAAAACATCCGTTACACGCACCGGGGTGGATTCAGGTGTAAAATCAACTCCTCCCAAAATGGTTGAAATATTTCTTGGAATGGTGTACCACGAAAATTTGGAGCGCAAATCGGAGCGTTCAATTCGGGATTGCTGATTCGCAACCGGCTGACCCGGAAAATCATTTTCCTCGAAAAAGGCTGCATCAGGTTCATAACCCGGTACAGCTGCAGGTGCGGCCGCTAGAAACCACCGTGTGGCATTCAGCAGATTAATTTTGATATTTGCCCCCTCAAAATCATCAATAAATGAAAGACCCTCCTCTTCATCCGGGAAAAGATCATTATTCCGTATTGCCCTCCTCACTGCTCTCGTTTCCGATACACCTGGCCTGAGCTGTGCAAATTCTCCGCTGAATGAAAATTCTGATGGTTCGCGTGTTTGCAGAATCGGTAAAGAATCAAGAAACCGTGTGATAAATGGGGTATCAAAACGTGCATTAGCGTCCAGGCCAATTACTGAGTTGCTGATAGGCTCATCACCGAGCCTGATTTTATCATCCAGCGGACGTTCACTAAATCGGAACAATGTACCTCCAATCAGAAAATCGTTTGTAAACTGATATTCTGCCCGAAGGCCGGTAAATGTTCTCTGTTCGATCGTGGCAAGAGACTGGTTCTCATACTCAATGCGGATATCCTGGCCGGGCGCGGTATAACGGTCATTCAGGATAGTGATGCTTCCAAATGAGTAATCCACCTGGTAATCGATATTTTCCTGAAGCTGGACTCCATTTGCAAAAACGCGGACAGAACCCTCAACCAATGCAATACCAAGATTAAAATTATCCTGCGCCCCGCCGCGCGATGTACCGCTGAACTGGTAAAAACTGTTTTTTGAACTTTGTGCCGCATTTCGCTGCCGCTCCGTGTAGAGCTCACTGTAAGTGAGGCGTTGAATATCATCTTCACTTGCCGGTGAATCCTGCAAAACATCACGTAAACGCGACCCGAACGGTTCAAGATATGGAAATATAATCAACCCGTTTTGGGCATCAAGTGTACCTGTTCCGAAATCAATCTGATTATCAGGATTCAGTGCACCCTGCGAATCTACCCTGTCCAGCCCCAGGTCCTGTAATAGTGTGGTATTGCGTCCGGGCAAACGGTTTCTTGAAATATTTTCTTCGGTAAAGAGTAATTCCAATTCGATCGACTCCCTGGTGATGTTACTTACCCCAAGAGAGTAAATATTTCTCATGGTAAGCGGAAAGAGAGTGTTTTCCGTAGAGATATTTTTGGGCCTCAGCATCTTCAGGAAGATCCGGTTAGCTCCACCTCGGTTGATTTCCCCTACATTAATGATTTCATTTCCAGCTCCCCGGTAGTTGAATGATATTGCCAGCACTTCCCTTGCACCTAATGAGCGCCTTAATGATATAAATCCTGAGATTTTATTGATTGTATAATCAACTCCTTCCTGTAACAAAGTAAAGTAACCCTCCTCAAAATTTCTTGAATCATCAATTCCCAGATCGGCAGCAGAAATTCCAATTTGCGGGTCACGAAACTGATTCAGCAACGATTCCGGGAAGGCATCGAGACGATTATCCGGAGGGCCGTACGAACCGTCAGCCCGTTCATTCACTCCCAATCCGGCAATGGCTACAGCCTGCCTTGAGCCTTCCTCAGCCTGAATATTTTCCCGAAGCAGCCATACTTCAACATCAGCAATCTGAAGAGTTTGCGACAATTGCTGAGGGTTGGCCATGGTTGTTTCAAATTGCTGGCGTGTGAAAAAATCGAGGAAAAAATGACGGTCATCACTGTAATCAGCCGGCCGAAGCTGGATTACCCGTTCCTGAGATCCGCCGCGAATAGTCTCTACACTGCTCTCCCCGTCCTGTTGCGATACAACAGATGTAAACCTGAATGATCCGATTTCTGCAACCGATTTAATTCCGAACAACGCACCGCTACCCCTGATCAGAGAGTTGCCGGTATTCATCGAAACGTTTCCCATCTCGATCGTTTTAATGATTTCATCATCATACCCCTGGTATACGATGTTTAGCCGGTTCTGATAATCAAACGTGCGCTCGGTATCCCAGTCGGTCTGTATGGTAAGTTTATCACCGATATTTCCCTGTATATTCAATTGGAGGCTTTGATCAAAGGTAGGGTCAACCCTGGTTTGCTGATCGGGAGGCAGAGACGGGTCTTCAGACCGCTGAACCGATGCTCCAACGTTCATTTGGGCAACACCATTTACACGCAGGTTTACTTCAGGCTTGCCAAAAATGGTTGTAAACGCCGATTGGCGCCCACCCGGTATAGTGAGGCTGAAATCGAGCAATCCACGCTGACGTTCTTCCCTCTGCCTTGATTCGTAAATGAGTTGCAGCCAGTTTTCTTCAATGGCGTTCTTCTTATGCAAATCTGCATATTCCTGAAATGACATGGCAGACGGGGCGCCGGACCGTTGAGCACCTACTTTCCTGATTACCGTGAACCCGCCATCAATTCTCCGGGTAATCTCAACCTCTTCTTCAGGTAATGTGATAAAGTAAAGTACAGGAATGGACGTAAAAAAAGGGAGAGATATTATCTCACCGTATACCGGCCGGAAAGCACTCTTCAATTCCCCGTTTACCAGCGTATCGGCAGCGGCCTCTTCAACCGTTTCCTGCAGATTTTGCGACTGAAGCTCTGATATTTCATACACAAAAAATGCACATGATAACATCAGAAAGTAATTAAAACGACGTTTTTTAAACACAGGCTTTTTATTATGAAGCTGTTTATGTCATAAACAGCCGGTCAACAATTCCATAATCTCAAAATAGTCTTAACGTCGTATCTGCTTTACAATAGGAGTAGATTTAGTTCAATCCCCGAAAATGGATGTCATTTAAGGTAAATAATAATGGTTTGTTGATTCTGAAAAAAGAATAACGGTGATATTACCAAAATGCTTATACATTCCAACCCCGATAAACCGGAATTTTTAAAAAAACAAAATGTTTTAAATTTGGTGCCGGATGTTGAATTTTTTGCCATTTTGGTCAGAATTTTTATCTAAAGACACGATTGATATTTTTTCCAAAATATGAATATGATTATAAATGAATCACGGCATATAAATTAAAAGATTGCCATATTCAATAAAAGAATTTCGACTGAAATCAAGAAATCCATTTTCAACTGAAATTTTCCTTTTTTTTTTAAAAATAACCTGATCTATCAGAGCCGATAAAACTGTTCGAAGGAAGGCTGATACATATTACCTAAACATCAGTACGATTAAAAAGCATCAACTGTGACAATTTGAAGACTGTCTTGAGAAACCTTTCCCATCGGGTTCGCGATTCGGAAAGCTTTTATCCGCACCCAAGGTATGCCTTTGGCAGGGGGCCTGCAGATGTAATAGGGTTGCTTCAACCGGCTTTTTCATGATTCCATAGCTAATTATTCATCAGAATCAGGTTCTTATCATTTAGTGAAGCTTTACTCATGAATGTAGATCGGATGGGTAAAATACAGCAAATATTCATCGTGTTTTCGTAGGCAACACTCAAATTGCAAAACTACAGAATAAAACACACCATGCAACCATTCTAATCGTTATTTTTAAGGAAAAATTTTCAACTTTTATAGTTCAGAAATACTTAATCCGGGCTTTCAGGTAGTAATTTTCATTCTAAACGGTCTATGATAAACCATGTGCAACTAGATTTACTGAAAAAGCATATAGGTCCATTCCTTTTTTGCTTTTTTACGATGTTGTTTATCCTGCTGATGCAATTTCTCATTTTGCATGTGGATAAACTTGTTGGAAAAGGTTTGCCTTTCATGATTGTGACTGAGCTGATTGCCAATAACCTTGCTTATATGATTGTGTTGGCATTGCCAATGTCCGTTCTCATATCCACACTGATCGCCTTTGGGAAATTTTCTGAATGGAACGAACTCACGGCAGTCAGGGCTGCAGGAATAAACC
>SKKO01000151.1 GCA_007123715.1 Balneolaceae bacterium
CACTGTAAATGCAATCAGTCCCGGCTGGATTCATACGGGTGACTATTCGGCATTACGGGATGTAGACCATGAACAACACCTTTCGCGACGGGTCGGAAAACCGGAAGATATCGCACGAGCCGGCCTGTTCCTGGCTCATCCGGATAATGGCTTCATAACCGGCGAAAATATGGTCATAGACGGTGGTATGACCCGGAAGATGATTTATGAGGAATAGGTACCACTGTTTATAGGATGATAAATATCGAAAAACTATCATCTTTTGGAGAATTCATTCTTTTGAATGATCGTGAGCTGCCACAAAGGCGCGAGAACCCGAAGTTTCACGAAGGTTATTTTAAATAACTACTTCTGGAGAGTGATATGTATGCCTATTCATTTGATAAGAATATTCTGCTATTTTATTCCCAATTCTTAAACAATGCACGATATATGAAGAAGCTGTTTTATCTTATTTCAGTACTGATTTTCTTTCTATCCTGTAACCCGAGACCAGCAAACCCTTTCTGGCATGGCGGAAACGAATCGCTTGAAATTATAGACCTGTTCTTCAGTGAACGCTTTCCGAATGTGGCAGTAACCACCAGGGGAACTGTACTCGCCGTATGGGGTGGTATCAGTGAACATCACGGAACCGGCTCGCTGCTGGTGCGGCGAAGTGAAGACGGCGGTGAAACATGGTCGCCGGAAATATTCGTTGCCCGAGAGATTCAGTGGAGCGGAGGGGGTACGATTGTGGATGAAAACAGCGGGGATATCCTTGTTTTTGCAGAAACCGGTCCGCTTACACCGGAACATCCCTCGGGTACATTAACCGTTTTTCGAAGCAGTGATGATGGTATATCATGGCTGGAACAGGATGTAATTATCCATCCTGATGATTTGGGAAATATTCCCTCGTTGCATATGAATGAGCGCGGAATAACACTTCAACATGGGCCGCATGCCGGTCGCCTGATCCGTGCAAGCCGGTTTTACGGAGAGAGCAATCAGCAGGTACACTGGCCGGATCATTACACCAATGCCATATACAGTGATGATGGCGGCTATACCTGGCAAACCAGCGCGCCATTTCCAGCCAACGGAACGGGTGAGGCTGCCATTGAAGAGCTGTCGGATGGCACACTGTACTATAATTCCCGTCGGCACCTTTCCACCGATGGGCTGAATCCACGGATGAGGCATATCGCATGGAGCTATGATGGCGGTGAAACCTGGGAAGATCTATCAGTAAGTGATGTGTTGCCGGATGGATCCCAACATCGCGATTATGGACTGATGGCTGGCCTGGTTCGTTTGCCCGTTGATGGGCAGGACATTCTGATCTACAGTAACATCGAATCGGATGACGGCAGGCACAGCGGAACCATTTGGGCAAGTTTTGACGGCGGACAAACCTGGCCCGTAAAACGGCTGATCGAAGAGGGGGGATTTGCCTATTCATCTCTTGCTGCAGGAAGAGAAGGAACCCCAAGCGAAGGATGGATCTACCTTCTCTATGAAGATGCGGGACACCCCAACTCCACCGGCAAACTTGCGCGCTTTAATCTCGACTGGATAACCCGCGGGCAACAGTAAACCGGGTCAGCGACCCGGGCTACGGTGGTACAGCAACCCCGCACTTCATATCTTCAAAAAAATCAGATTAAATAACAGGATCATTCAGTACATTGAATATTCATTCATCAACCAGATTTTAATGAAATGAAGATTATACGATATCCGGTAACGCAAAACAGTTCATTACGGGCATGGAGTGCTGCTGACGAATACATACTGAAAGAGCTGGCAGCTATGGATACGTCCGGTAAAACCCTTGCTATTTGTAATGATCGCTTTGGATATCTCGGAACCCACCTAAGCCACCTGAATCCATATACTGTAATTTCGTATAAAAGCCAGGAAGCATCATTGCTGATGAATCTACAGAATAATGATGTAAAGCCTGATCCTGATAAGTTTCTGAATTCCCTTGAACCGGTACCGGAAAGGATAGATACCGGGTTGATGATTGTGCCAAAATCACTCAGCCTGTTTCAGTTTTACCTGCAATATCTGCATCGTTCGCTGGCTGATGACGGTATCCTGATCTGTGGTTTTATGACCCGGCATTTTACTCCACAGATCCTCTCTTTAGCCGCTGATTATTTTGAGCATGTGGAACAGAGTCTTGCCTGGAAAAAGTCGCGTATTTTAAAACTGAAAGGGAAGAAGGAGGCGCCCGTATACGAAGCGGTTGAAAGCATACCGTTCCTATTCAGAGATGGAATCGAGCAGGAAATCCGGCAGTATCCGGGTGTTTTTTCATCCGGCAACATCGATTATGCCACGCAGTTTTTGCTTGAAAATCTTGTAATAGAGGAAGATGAAAAAACGATTTTGGATCTTGGGTCGGGAAACGGGGTGATTGCCCGTGCCATACAGCTTCAAAAAGCCGGCGCGGAAATACATCTGATAGATGATTTTATCCTCGCTGTGGAATCATCCAGACTGAATCTGGATCCCGATAAAGCACACTTCCACTGGAGTGATTCAGTAGAAGATATCGGTAATGTGGAGTTTGACCTGGTTGTATCCAATCCGCCATTTCATTTTGAACATGAAGTCAATTCCGAGGTTACGGTTGATCTTTTTCGTGAAGTGGCCGGAAAATTAAAACCGGGTGGACGGTTTCTTTGTGTCGCAAATAAACACCTCGGCTATCAGCCTTACCTGAAAAAATTCTTCACAAGCTGCATCATATCGTCAGAGAACAACAAATACATCGTTTATGAATCAAAAAAGGGTTCATAGTGGGGTTTATATAGGGGCTATTTTTTTAAAAACCCATTTGGATGATATCCGAGCTTTTGAATCTGTTTTCAGATTATGGTTTATAAAATATAAAGCATCAACTTAAAACCCCAGCGTAAACCCGGCCATCAGCATAAAGCTCTGATTCTGTATGTCATCGTTCACTCCTGTTTCACGCAGTCTCGAAAGGCCTCTTACATATCTCCCTTCGATGATAATTGTCCCGAGAATCGGGATGGCAAAATCGAGTCCGCCACCCAAAGCATATCCGCGGTCGGCATCTTTAAACGTGGTTTCCAGGTCGGGAAAATTTTGATTGGCACAGTCCTGAATAGAGATACTTTCGGCTGCTTCCAGCGAAAAATTGCAATCGACTCGCCATGCGAAAACAGGTCCGCCGGTTATGAATGGTTTAATTACTTTGGTACTCATAAAGGGCAGGGATATTTTTAGAAGTACCGGAACTTCAATGTAGGCAAGGTTAAAAGCGAGGTCAAAATCCTCAAAATCATCCGGGTTGAACTGATCCGGGTTCATACTCATAAACATGTTGACTTGCTCTGAGAATCGAGTGCCCTTTTCGGAATAGTATATTTCCGGATGAATCGAAACCGGCCCAACTCCGAACAGCCGGAAGGTTAGGCCAAAATTCAATCCGAGTTTGCCCTCTGCCGGGCCCGCGTCGCTTCCTGTAAATTTGGAAAGGTTCACTCCGCCTTTTACACCAATCTGTGAGAAAACCGGCTGATAAAAAATAAAACCAGAAAAAATGACAAGGATCAGAATGCGGCTAAATAGTTTCATCCGGTCTCATTTTGGGGTTTGGCAATATAATTGTGGTTTTAGGTGAAGGCTTATGTGCCAATAAAACAAAAGATCACACCAAATACAAAACCCTGTTTTGTGCCAAATGAAATATCATCACACTCCAAACCGGATATTAAACCCGATAATTATACCCTTTTATCGAAATTTCAGTAAATTGTTGTTTATGGTATCATGTTTAAAAGCACAAAAAAGGTGAGAGTATGAATAAACGAGTAAACAGAAGAGCATTTCTTAAAAAGGGGCTGGCGACCATAGCAGGCACCGGGTTGGTTGCATCGGGAGGATTATGGTCACAAACCATGGCCTGGGCACTTGATCCTGCAAATCAGCCTATGCCAAAACGGCCGCTCGGCAAAACCGGTTTTGATGTTGGTTTATTCAGCCTCGGCGGTTTGTCGACTCTTTCACAGGCTGGGCGGAAGGATGATGCAGTGAAAATCATCAACCGTGCGCTCGACCTTGGCGTGAATTTTATCGATACGGCAAATCGTTATGGAGGCGGTATCAGTGAAGAGTATATCGGGGAAGTGATGAAGTATCGCAGAAACGAAGTTTTCCTCGCAACAAAAAGCCATGATCTGACTTATGACGGAACCATGAGGCTTGTTGAGGAGAGCCTGAACCGCTTGCAGACCGATTTTATTGATCTGTACCAGCACCATTTTGTAAACCGAAGTGACCAGGTGCAGCAGCTGCGCCGGCCGGGAAGTGCACGCACGGCATTCGAGGAACTAAAAGAGCAGGGAGTCATCGGCCATATCGGGATAACAGGCCATTCGAGCCGGGTTCTTGCAGAAGCCCTGG
>SKKO01000014.1 GCA_007123715.1 Balneolaceae bacterium
ACGCGGACTGTAGAGAGCCGTGTGGGCACTGAACTGGCCACCTGAATTCAGGTACGTATCTGAAGCGCCGAGTGCGTTTTCATAGGCAATAAAATTACGCAATGATATGATCGGTTCACCATCTATACTTCTCATCACCGGGCGTTCATAACCGAATTCATTGATGAATGCATTTTCATCCTCAAAAATGTTAATCAGCTGATAGTTTTCAAACTCGATAGCATCCGGACTGTAGGAAAAAACGCCGTTGAAATGGTCAGGATAGTAAAGCTGCAATCCCAGCGAGACCCATCCGCCGGTGGAGCAGCCATCCACAAAACGGGTTACCGCAGAATCGGTTCCCCTGAACTGCGATTCTATATGTGGAATCAGCTCATAGATCAGTGCGTGGCCGTAAGGTCCGCTGTTGTCGGAATCCATCTGGTAAGAGTCGCCGAAGGGGCCTTCTCCGTCCAGAAACACATTGATCACGCGTGGGGCCTCATCACTTCGCCACCATCCGGTAAAGTCAGGATTGTTCACAAGGTTGTTTACCCGTGTGTACCTACCGCCGTAGCCTGCCACATTATACCGGATCGGGTACGATGCAGCCGGATCATAGTTTTCGGGCAGCAGTACGGAAGCCTTCAGGTAAACCGGCTTTCCCCACCATGCTGAAAGCGTATCACTTTTGAAATCCACAAAATGTAGTAAATCAAATTCGGCCAGCTCCCTTTCAGCGATTACCTGATCAATTGTGATGTCGATCATTGTGGGTTTTGTAACTGAAATGTGCTGTTTTTCTGAGTGGAGGTTGCCGGGCGCGTTGATCCGCGATTCGCTGGTGTCCTGATCCCAAAGAATTTGAATGTTGTAATCTCCTTCCGGCACATTCCCGAAAGTCCAGTCAGTGGTTTTTGTCCACCCTGCATCCGGGTCAAGAGTTATGCTGCCATCCGGACTGAAACCGGACCAGTTTACCGCAAAGATGTGACTCATTCTGCCCGGAAACGGCCAGAGTTGCTCCATTGGCTCTATTGCAAGATTCTGGTTCAGAAAAACATATAACCGACCTTCGCTTTCGAACGACTCTTTAACGCCATCAGATACCGACAGGTTAATGGTAACAGGATGGCTGCCGCTTTGGCCGGTGGCTGTGTATCCTGTAAAAAGAAAAATAAGGAGAAGAGCAGGAATAATTTTTTGCATGGGAAAAGTTAAATTTGGGTACGAGAAGAGGTTTTTTATCCTGAATGTACGTTAATGTAATCTAAATTTTTTGAAATAAATGCTTCTTTAAACCAATTTAAGAAGCATCAGAAAGTAAACTAAGTGCCCAATATGTAGTAGAAGCTGAAAACTACCAATTTTGATAACAGAAAGATTTCAAAAAAAGAAAACTTTCGTTTATAGATAATGAAATGAATTGTTTGTCTAAAGATCTCCCATCAAGAGCCACTATGTTATGCAACCTATTGCTTCAATTTTACTCATTTATTCCTAAACAGTGCTCCATGAACCACCGCTGAACCAGTCTCACCATGTGGCCACATTGTACGATTGAAATCTATACCCGGGTAAAAGGCATCCTTCTCCTGGAAATCGCTATCTATTGTCAACTCACCAGTGTCAGGATCAAGTTCAGCGATTAAAACCCACGACATTTCATGTCCTGTAATGACGATTCTGTTTGAAGCACGATCCGCAGCTATCCAATGCGGCATCATATAACGCATACCCAGAGTTAACCGTGATACTTCCACAGGATTAGTCGGATTACTGATATCAAGTACCACAATACCAGGCAACGCTGCTACAGGTTGAATCCAATAATTATCTACTACTACTGGAACAGCACACTCCGACCCCATATCTAATGAACCGGGAAAAGCGTGGACAAATGCGGCTTTTGGAGTATCAATGTCAATTCCTTCTATATGGTAAAGTCCACAACTAAATGTGCTTACATATACACTCCCATCGGGTAAAACCCGTGGTTCGGCTGGTGCGATATGGTAAGGTCCCTGTTCAACCTCAGGTAGAGGAATACTAGCTAACAGCTCAAGGTTACTAAGCGACCAGATTTGTACATGATATGTATAACTATAGTTCCATTCATGCCACGGGGGCATTCCCATGTCTGCACTTGTAGTTATAACTCGATCAATATCAGGAAGTACTGCAAGACTATACGGCCAGTTTAGAGAATCGGGTATATCGGATGTTCGTGAGGATGCAGACTGTATAGCAGAACCTTTTGCATCCAACTTTACTAGTCCGCCGGGAGGCGCATAAAAATCTCCTTCTGACTGAAACGTTGCCAAAACATTGCCATCGGGTAGGCGCGCGAAGCTATGGGGATATGAATATCCATCCGAACTGGTAAACTCGCCGGTAAGCCGAGGGTTTAGAGGATCACTTAAATCGATCAGAAAGGTTTGTCCGGCTACCCACCCGTTGGCAAAAAGAATATCATTAGGTGGATATTCGTACTCGGTATGGTGTGGCATAGTACCTTTTGCTCCCACGGGAAGTGTGGAAATGATTTCACCATAGGTAGATGCTGACCGGCGCACGTCAATGACGGCTAAAAAGTCGGAATCTTTTCCATCCTTATCACCCGCCCAAACAATAAGATAGTCAGAGCCGGTATCTGATATATAATCTATGTTAGTTTCTGAGCAGGCCGAAATGAAAATACTTGCACATACAACGAAATGCAGGACATGATTTGTAAACGTATATTTTTTTTTCAATTGATTTTTAGTTAGTTCAGGTTGTAAAACGGTTTGGCAGTTGTATGGCGGGGCTTGATAATACAGCCGCCGCGACACCGATGCGGTCGTTAACGGCGGATCGGTAAATGTCCTTAAGAGTGGCCATACTCCGTCAGCGCCATTGTGCAAACCACCGCTGCTAGTACGATCAGACCTCTTTTCTCGCCTTTCAGCACAGAGTTCCACCAACTTTTCACCTCATTAATCATGCATTTTCCTTAAAGTATCTGAACGTAATTGCTTAGGACGTAGTCAAAATCTGCCGTAATTGCGGTTATACATTGTTAGCTATAGTTTTTTTAGTCATTCCACTTAACTTTACTTGGTTCAACAGAACTTGACTCCCTTTTAGAGGGAAAAACATCCGGGATTTCAGTAGTCACTTTTCCAGTGGCTGCCCATTCTGCCCCTCTTGCGAAAAGCGTTTGAAAGCCAACAGAATAGATAGCTTTTTTCTTGTTTTCAGATGAATTTATACCATTAATTGCATTGGTGTATTCTTCTTTCATTACATGTCCAAGGACAGTTACAAAAACTCTCCCTTTTCCATAATTAACTGTCCAGGCTATTGGTTCATGATCACCAGAACCCCAAGTATTTTTATCTGAATATGCTGTTGCTAATATAGTAATATTCTTGGCTGGCCCTCTCAATCCATGGTATAATTCATCTTTTGATTGCATCCACTCTACTGGAATACCGTTAGAAATTGGATGCTCAGTATCTCTCATAGTTACAATAAATTCATGTTGTTTTCCATGACCAACTCCAACTCCATGGAAAATAGGCGTTCTAACAAAATCACCTTTTTTTTCGTCCCAGAAAATATGCTCTCCCGCATCTGATTCATACCAACCTAATCCAATTATTTCATGGAATTTTGGCCAATCATAAAAAGAACTTACACCTTGATGCGTTATGACTAAATTCCCTCCATTTGCTATGTAATCAACAAATTCGGTTCTTAATTTTTCTGGCATATCATTACCAAGCCTTGATGTGATGATCAATTCATAATCATCAAATTTATACTCAAATTTGTTCCAATCGTCATTTTCACGTACAAAAAATTTATCGATAGAATAGTTTCCTGTATTATTTAAAACTTTCTCAAAAACCAATGCCTTTGCATCAACATCATGAGCATACTCATTTTGTAGAATTAGAACATTAATTTTTTCTTGACTGAATAATTGAATAGAAAAAATAAGTGATAGTAAGATTATTAATTTATTCATGTTTCAAATTGTTGCTAACGATTCGGGGCTTAAAGAAGTGGCGGTTTAGAAGCATAAATTGTCTACCACTCACAACTTTTTATTATACGCACAAATGTTTGATTAATCGTTTCACCCGCCATTTCTTTTAAGCCCTTATGAAACCGGATCTACATTGACAACCCGTGCCGCTCCATGATCGGCGCCGTCCCATCAAAGTCCACCTCCACCCCGTACTTTGTCGCGATCTCGACCATGCGTTCTGGGGTCAACGCATCCCCAAGAGCATCAATCTCTCGGAATGCCTCCTCGAATCCCCCAGGCGAGATAATTTCCAGGATTCGCAATGGCACGTCTCCCGCGTTCCAGAACGTGTGCCATTCCCCACACGGCTTAAAGACAAGTTCGCCAGCGTTGGCGAATATCTCCTCTCCTCCGAACACGGCTCC
>SKKO01000169.1 GCA_007123715.1 Balneolaceae bacterium
TATCCGATTGCAGATTTGCGAAGTAGTTGAGATCGAGAATCGGATATCCAACAGTGAACGGGAAATTTCAAAAGAGAAACAAACAAAAAACGATACAATTGCCGTCTGCTTTAGCTGACGGATAGAAAGCTTCCTTAAAACAGACCCCGAGCCTGGATTTCAGGAAATAAGAGAAACCTGATCGAGAGGTTCGTGGCAGGAACATGTGATATGCGATTTTCGATATCCGATTGCAGATTTGCGAAGTAGTTGAGATCGGTTATCCGAGATGCAGATTGTTTTGAGCAGATAAACGGTACAGAGCGTGTGGTAGGGGTAGGTCCACCATAATAATTGTATCAAAGACTGCGATTGAAAAAATCCTTATATTCATTCCGATTAAAAAAACCAACAGATTCAAAAACATTTTATGATTTACAATTCCATTGTGGATGCAATCGGTAATACGCCGATTGTTCGATTGAACCGCATTCCCGAAGGCCTGGAAGCAGAAATTACGGTGAAAGTGGAATATTTAAACCCAGGCCAGAGCGTGAAAGACCGAATTGCCGTTAAAATGATTGATGATGCCGAAAAAAGGGGTTTTATCAAACCGGGGGGTACGATTATTGAAGGTACATCGGGCAATACCGGTATGGGACTTGCACTTGTTGCGGCTGTTCGTGGTTATAAATGCATTTTTACAACTACCGATAAACAAAGTAAAGAAAAAGTGGACCTGTTACGGGCCCTTGGTGCCACAGTTGAAGTGTGTCCTACCCATGTGGAACCTGATGATCCCCGAAGTTACTACTCGGTGGCAAAACGACTGAGTGAAGAGATACCGAATTCATATTATCCCAACCAATATGATAATCTCAGTAACACACAGGCGCATTATGAATCCACAGGTCCTGAAATATGGGAACAAACAGCAGGGAAAATTACACATTATGTTTGTGGTATGGGCACAGGGGGCACAATATCCGGAACGGCCCGGTTTCTTAAGGAGAAAAATCCCGCAATCAGGGTGATTGGTGTTGATAGTGTTGGTTCAGTATTCAAAAAATATTTTGATACAGGTGAATTTGATAAGAACGAAATTAAACCCTATCTAACAGAAGGTATCGGTGAAGACATTATTCCGGAAAATGTGGATTTTAGCGTAATTGATGAAATTGTTCAGGTTAATGACAAGAACGCTTTACAGATGACCCGCCGCCTGGCCAAAGAAGAAGGCCTTTTTGTAGGTGGTTCGTGTGGTGCAGCCGTTTTCGGAGCACTTGAATATGCAAAAAATGCCAAACCCGGAAAAGATGAGCTGATGGTGATTATTTTACCTGACAGCGGCACACGTTATATATCGAAAATTTATAATGATGAGTGGATGAGAAAAAACAATTTTCTGGATGAATAAAGAGTTTCAGGATAAATGGTGCAGAACCTTTCATTAAAATTAGCATAACAAGTACAAAAGTTTTGCACATTCAACCATTTTTTATCAAGCTTTATGCAATGAATAGCAGAATCTTGTGCATCATCTTGTTTACTGTACATACCCGTTTATCATTAGCTGTGTGCTGAAACTAATTAAATCAAAAAAATAAATATGAACGAACAAGACCGCCCCAAAAAAGGGAAACCAATTGAAATTGAATTAAAAGAAGACGAAGCTTCAGGTACGTATTCAAATCTTGTTATGATCACCCATTCTCCTTCGGAGTTTGTATTTGATTTTATTTCCATGATGCCTGCCGTCAAAAAAGCAAAGGTCGTGAAAAGGCTTATTCTCACACCAGATCACGCCAAACGCCTTGCGAATGCACTCAATGAAAACATCAGGAAATATGAAAGTGAACACGGCCCAATTATAATCAGGGACAAGTTCGACGTACCGTTTAACTACCGGGGTCCCAAACCCGAGGCCTGAAATAATTAAACATAAAACATGGTATGTTTATTCGAGTCCGTTAGACAGATTGGTTTCGTAACAGTGATTCGATGATGCTCGGGGTTCTGGATGCGTACAAACATACCATGTTTGGGGCTGATTCGCGGTGCCTGAAGCAATTAAAACATGGCATGTTTATTCGAGCCCGTTAAACCGATTGGTTTCGTAAAAGTGATTCGATGATGCTCGGGGTTCTGCATGCGTACAAACATACCATGTTTCATAATTGCCCTCATTTTCTATTTCCGTGTAATGATCAATAGAATGATACCCACCACAAGAAAAAATGCGTGAGGGAAAACCGCTGCAAATAGAGGGGATATGGTTCCGGCAGCGCCAAATGGTTCGATCACTTTCATCATCACGAGGTACATAAAGCTGATGAATAATCCGGAGGCAATGTAAAAACCTTTCCCTCCTTTTCTTCTTTCAGCAGCAAGTGCAAAGCCAATCAGGCAAACGATTATAATTGAAATGGGATATGCCATCCGCCCGTAGAGTTGTACTTTTGGCAGATCGATACCACCTGCACCGATTCTTTTAATAGATTGTATATATTCTATCGCATTGGGATAGGTGAGCTGATAGATATCGGAGGTGCGTCGGGTAACATCTCTTGGGAGAATATTAATGTTGAAAGCTTGGCGTTCAGTTTCAATTTCTTCAATGGAATTGTCATTGAATTCTCTGATTTTCGCGCGATCGGTAATCCAATTTGAAGTAGAATCGACCCACATCATCCGGTTTGCCTGTACAATCCGGGAGATCTTTTCACCGGTAAATTCAATCAGGTAAACACGATATCCAACATCTGCATTGGCATCATAAAAATTGATATTGATAATGGTGCTGTCAGAATCCTGGCGAAAGATGCCGCCCCTGTCAATACGTTCACCGGTTCTGGAAAGGTATTGCTGCTCAAATTCAATTCTTTCCGCGTTCGACTCCGGTATGATATAGGCATCAAGGTAACTTACAATGGCGGCCAAAAAAACACCGAGAAAAAGATAGGGTACAGCAAGCCGGTAAAGGCTAATTCCGGTTGACTTAATGGCTACAATTTCAAGACGTTCTGACATTTGGCCTGTTAGAAAAAGTACGGCCGTAAAAACAGCCACCGGCATAACCAGGCGGGTCATTTCAGGTATGTAATTCAGGTAATAGAGATTCCAGATATCAGAAAGTGATGCCCCTTTGTCAGAAAAATCATCGCTATTTTCTGAAAAGTCTATCAGGATAAAAATGGCTATCAATACCGCAAGCATAAAAAAAGTGATGGAAAGCACCCTGAAGAAGATATATCGGTCCAGTTTTTTCATTCTCTGCGGAAAAGATTCGTGATTCTGAAAGAGGTACTTACGTGGAGGATTAAAATAAGGCCAATTGTCATATAAATAATGTTAATTCCCCACATGCCCATAAATGGAGAAATAATCATCCGGTCGGCAAATTTTTCACCCTGAATGATGGCGATAAAATAGACGGTTAACAATACAGCACTGATAATGGCTGCAACTCCGATATTACCTTTTCTCGTGAGCATTCCGATGGGTGCCCCTAGTAGCACAAATACCACACAGGCAAACGGAATAGAAAGTTTTTTATGAACCTCCACGGTAAACTCTGCAATTCTGAGATCTCGCCAGTTCAGATTTGTCCGAAGACTTTCCAATTCAGGCCTGTACCGGTCAATCGCACTGATGGCCCTGTTAATGGCACTTCGCTGTACATTCGGATTCGGCAAGAGATCCATAGCGATATATTGAGTTACATAAACAGAAAAAGTATCGGCTAAAGCTTCCTCATTGAGCTCAAAAATTCTGGTTGGTTCGTAGTGGAAGGGAGTTGAAACATGCTGCGAAACAGCGGTCTGAAATTTTTCAACTTCATGGTTTTTTTCGACTCTAAGAGAATCAATCACTGCAAGCATAGCCTCTGCACTCATAGTTCTGTCGGTTCTTCCGCGTTGATCCGGATTCGAGCGCGAAAATGATAAATCTGACAGGTCAAAACTCATTCGGTATTTTGTAAAAATACTTTTTTCAAGAGTTTCATCACGTCCGTTTCTGCCGGGAATATATCGGAGGATAGAACCATCAATCAAAAACAGGGAGAGGGTATAATCATCGGGGCTTTCCAGCCAGCCTTTTTTTGCATTGATAAATGCACGGTTGCGGTTGTCTGTTGGTTCCTGGATTACCCGAACATCGTATAGCGAATCGGTATCAGAATCAATCTCTTTTATTAAAAATGTAAACCCCTCGAGATTGTCATAAAATGTGGCCGGTTGCAGGTCAAATGCCGGTTTTTGCGTGCGGATGTCAATGAAGAGAGAACGTGCCTTATGATTGGCTTCCGGCAGGATGTAGTTTGAGAAGTAAGTTGTGAACCCGGAATAAGCCAGATGTAATAATTAAAGGAACCGGTCTGTAGATCGATTCTTTCTTATATATAAAAAACAATTCCCGTAAACTTTAATATTTGTTACA
>SKKO01000095.1 GCA_007123715.1 Balneolaceae bacterium
CACCATTTCAAGAGGCACAGCAAATTCAAGGTTTCTACTTTCAGGCAGATACCAGGGACAGGATGGCATATTCAGGTATAGTCCCGATGATTACCGGCTTCTTAACCTGCGTGCAAGGGCATCTGTAGATGTAACCGATTGGCTGACTGTAAACAACAATTTTAATTTTTCGAATAGAACCTATTTTAATCCGCTTACAGTGGGTGAAGGAGGTAATATATGGAGGAATATTGCTGACGAAGGCCATCCGCTTGCCCCAATGCTGAACCCTGACGGAACAATGACTCACTCAGCCGTTTATACCGTTGGAAACCATCTGTATGATTCCGGCGGATTTAATTTGGAAAGGAATGTCCTCAGAAATACTTCGGGTTTAGAAGCAAGTTTTTTCCAGAACAGGGTTCGGGTTGTAGGTGATTTCTCACTTCAAAGAACCTTAAATGAAGAAACAAGATACCGGTACGAAATTCCTTATAGTGACCGACCTGACCACATCGTGATTCTGAGATCTGAATTTAATGACTTGAGGGTGACGGATGATAAATCCAATTACCTTGCCACCAACCTCTATGTGCAATACGCAGAAACCTTTGCGAACAGACATAATGTATCCGGGATGATTGGGTACAATTATGAGGAATCCGCTAGCTCGAGGTTACGTGCATTCAGGGATGGGCTTATATATAAAGGTGCCGATGAACTGAGCCTTGCATTAGGCAGTAATGTTGACACCGGTGGCGGTTATGAAAAATGGGCAATTCTTGGTGGATTCTACAGATTCAACTATATCTTTGACGAAAGATATCTTATAGAACTTTCAGGAAGGTATGATGGCTCGTCCAAATTCCCCGCAAATGAACGATTCGCCTTTTTCCCGTCAGCTTCGATAGGATGGAGGATTTCATCAGAATCATTTTGGAATGTGCCTGAAAACATCATCAATCACCTGCAGCTCAGGGCTTCCTATGGGGCAATGGGTAACGGTAACATATCATCCTATGTTTTTCTTGAAACACTGAGTTTCACCCAAACTTCCAGAATATTAAGTGGTGATCGGCCAAGAAAAACATCCAGTCCGAGTGTACTGCCGGATGGTCTGACCTGGGAGACAGCCACTACAACAAATCTGGGAATTGACCTCGAGATGTTTAATGGAAGATTCTCACTCACAGGTGATGTTTTTGTTCGTGAAACCACAGACATGTTTACCATTGCTTTAACACCTCCGGCAATATTTGGAGCATCGGCACCAAGGGGCAATTATGCTGATCTGGAGACAAAAGGATGGGAGTTCCAAATGAACTGGCGCGACCAGTTCCAGGTAGCCGACAGGCCATTTAATTTTCGTTTTGGATTCTCACTGGCCGATTCCAAGTCTGAAATTACACGATATAATAATCCTGACAGATTTCTCAATGATTATTACGTAGGTATGACGGTTGGTGAATTTTGGGGCTACACAACAGACGGTTTCTTTGTTGACCAGAATGATATTGCCAATCATGCTGATCAAAGCAGGTTTAGATCAACATCATGGGGTGAGATATTCCCCGGTGATATTAAACTCAGGGATCTTGACGGTGATGGTGTTATCGGACCAGGTGACAATACGGTAGATAACCCCGGAGACATGAGTATTATTGGAAATACGTCGCCGAGATACCGAATTGGCTTCAACCTTGGCGCTGAATGGAATAATATCTTTGTTTCAGCATTTTTCCAGGGTGTGCTGCAGCAGGACTGGTATCCACGCCACGATTCAGCACTTTTTTGGGGTCAGTATAACAGACCTTATGGAGATATACCAAACTGGCATTTAGCTCCCGGTGTGATATGGACAGAAGATAATCCATCCCAGGATGCGTTCCTTCCAAGATATGTGGGGCGTTTGGCAAACAGGAATGGCGCTATTCTAAGAAGCGCACCGCAATCACAATACCTGATGGATATGAAATATATAAGGTTGAAAAACTTTCAGATAGGTTACCATTTGCCGGCACAGCTAACAAACCGTATTGGAATGCGTTCTGCAACAGTCTATATGTCGGGTGAAAACCTGTGGACATGGGCGCCATTCTATGACATTGTTACAAACATGGATGTAGAAATTGCTTCGAACCCATCTGATCCACTGATTGGCGGCAACGCTGGCGACGGTTATAACTACCCGATACTCAAAAGTATAAATTTTGGCCTTTCTGTAACATTTTAATCACTCAAACAACCTTACGTCATGAAATTCTTAAATAAAAAAATTCTAAGTGTAATTGCACTGACAGGCTTGTTTGCTTTGTCATGTGATTTGGTGGAAACACCGAGGGATACGGCATCTGCCGATGCAGTATTTTCTAATGAGCAGGGACTTCAGATCTATATCAATTCTCTGTACGACTGGCTCCCTGGTGCGAATGATATCATCAGAGTTGATTATGTGTCTGATTATGGGGCGAGACGGGATGTGCCTCCGATCGTCAGGAATGGAGTTAGCCCAACAACAACAGACGATACATCACAATCGGGCTGGAACAGGGTTGCACTCGGCGGTGATGTTCACTGGGGCTGGTCAACTCTTCGGGATATCAATTACTTTTTAAAAAATAATGTATCTGATGAAGTGGCACCAGATGTTAGGCAGCATTTCAACGGACTGGCACGCTTTTTCAGAGCATTTTTCTATTTCGAAAAAGTAAAACGTTATGGTGATGTGCCCTGGATTGACGAACCGCTAGATATTGAAGATGAACGCCTGTTTGGTAGTCGTGACAGTCGTGAACTGGTCATGAATAACATTCTTGCCGACATCAATTTCGCGGTGGAAAATATCCGGACTGAAACCGATGGTTCCAGAACATTGATCACCAAAGATGTAGCTTTGGCATTAAAATCCCGGATCGCCCTTTTTGAAGGCACGTTCAGAAAATATCATGCAGATGGTTTGGCGGCAGGTTTGGGTAACACAGCTGATCAATGGCTGCAGGAAGCCGCAAATGCAGCCCAGCAAATTATGGAGCGAGGCAATTATCGCATATACACCGGTGCTGGCGATTTGTCGTATCAGGAGCTGTTTCTCAGCGATTCTCCCAATTCAGCGGAAGATATGCTCGTGAATCAAATGGACGGTAACATTGGTGTTCGCCATACAGCTAACTGGATATTAAACAGTGCCACAACAGGTGTACGTTTTACATTTGTAAGACCATTTATTCATACTTATCTCAATATCGACGGTACACCGTTTACCAACAGGGCCGGGTATGAAACCATGATCTTTCCTGAAGAAATAGAAAACAGGGACAGAAGGCTGTATCAGACAATCAGAACACCTCATTATTCCAGCCCGAGAGACGGGGATCAAAGGCTTCAAATGCCAGACTGGGCTTATACCTATACCGGTTACCAGCCAGCCAAATGGAGTGAACCCGATAAGCCATTGGGCGAAGGAACCGTTAATACCAATACGGTTCAAATTTTCAGGTATGCAGAAGTTTTGTTGAATTATGCAGAGGCGAAGGCTGAACTTGGAACCCTCACAGCAAGTGATTGGGCAACTACAATTGGTGTGTTAAGAGCAAGGGCAGGAATTACCGGTGGCCTGGATACTCTTCCTGCAGTAGCAGACCCTTATTTACAGTCCGTTTATTTTCCGAATATTACGGATCCATCAATTTTAGAAGTAAGGCGTGAACGTGGTATTGAATTGGCGATGGAAGGGCATCGCTATTATGACCTTGTTCGATGGAAAAGGGGTGAACTGATGGAAGGTGTTTGGAGAGGAATGTATATACCGGAGGCCAATCAATATTATGACTTGAATAATGATGGCAATCCTGATATTTATTTCTATACCGTTGATCCCGGGTCCAGGCAGGATGGCATATTCTATTTGAATGTTGGATCAGATTACAGGTTATCGGATGGTGAATCCGGAGAGTTAATCTGGAGGTCTGAAGTTCCAAAAAGCTGGCAGGAAAGAAATTATTTTTATCCGGTTCCGGAATCTGACCTGCTCACAAATCCTAATCTTGGGCAAAACCCCGGCTGGTAGATTTCAACAAATGGTTGATTACAATCATATAAGAAATATATAATTTTATATCCAATCCAGAGCGACCCCGGGAATTCTGTTTCCGGGGTTCTTTTTTTCAATTAAATCAGGTCATACATTATAAACAAACCATGTCTAAACATACACGACGAGATTTCATCAAAAAAAGTGCACTTTCCGGCCTTGCATTTGGCACAGGATTTCTTGGAAGCAAAAATGGATTTACCTCTTTAAAAACCCAAACCGGGTCTGCAAAAAATGTCATTTTTATGGTATCGGACGGTATGAGTACCGGTACGTTGACGATTGCTGATC
>SKKO01000059.1 GCA_007123715.1 Balneolaceae bacterium
CTTGCGAACAGTGAACGTGCTCAGGTTTCATACCGACTGAGGGTTGATGATGATTCAGAAATCATTTTCAACTATACATTTTATGCAAGCCAGTACGCATTTGATCTGGATATTCTGTTCGTAGACATGGCGAGGCACATCAGCGGGACTAATATTGAATTCGGGTGGACCTCGGCTCTGAACCTGTCAGAACGTGATTTTGCACAGGATGCTCTTGGAACTGAAGCAAACGTATATCTTGGCGGAGGAAGGGAAAAATTTCAGCTTGGAGAACAGGGAAGCGGCGAACAGCAGTTTAATGGAAATATTGACTGGGTGATGTCAAAAACCCGGTTTTTCGGTCAGTTTATTAAACCGGTTACCCACTCAAATGCTGCAATTTTACGCGGACAAATTGTTGGCGAAATAGGACAACCGGAAACCGTTCACAGTTATGAAGTTTTTATACAGTCTAATTTTGTGCAACATCCCACACTTTCCTATGAATTGTATGCGGGGCCGCTGCAATATTATGACCTGAGGGATTTCGATGAAACGGCTTACGATGTTGTTGAAATCGGTTACGCATTGATTCGCTGGTTTGCCGATCCCCTGGTGCGCTACCTGGTAATACCGTTCTTTACGTTTGGCAGCCTGTTTATCTCAAATTACGGGGTACTGATTATTCTGTTTGGAGTGATTATTAAATTAGTGCTTTACCCGTTAACGCAGAAGAGCTTCAAGAGCATGGCGGCCATGAAGGAACTTCAGCCGCAAATGAAGGAGATACAGGAAAAATACAAGGAAGATCCGCAGAAACAGCAAAAAGAGACGATCGCGCTTTACAGGAAAGCCAAGGTAAATCCTCTTGGTGGATGTCTGCCGATGTTACTGCAGTTCCCGATTCTTATTACACTCTTTTTCTTTTTCCAGAATTCGATGCTGATCCGGCAGCAGCCCTTTCTTTGGGCTGATGACCTTTCGGCACCGGACTATATCCTGAGTCTGCCATTCAGTATTCCGGTTCTTGGCGACCAGATTGCGGGTTTTGTGTTATTGATGTCGATTGCTATGTTTTTCCAATCGAAAATATCGGGTGGAATGAGCACCGGTTCAGCTCCGGCCGGAGCACCAAACATGAAAATGTTTATGTACATCATTCCGTTTGTGCTGCTCTTCGTTTTCAATAATTTTGCTTCCGGGCTCAGCCTTTACTACCTGGTTTATAATGTGCTTTCTATCGGGCAACAGGCTCTCATCAACAAACAAGTGAGTGATAAAAAAGAAGAAACACCGGAAACAGGAAGCAATAATAAGAAAAGGCCCCCGGCAAAGAGTAAAAAACCCCGGAAGAAATAGCGGGTTTCGGGCTGTTTGACTCATATCTATAGCTATGTCTTTACTTTGAGGTGATGTAATCCTGTAAATAAGTTACCACCTCCGAGGGATCCCGATGGAAGCAATCGTGTGGATACATGTTTATAGTTTATAAACGCGGTAATAGAAGAAGTTTTGCCAAATGGATGGAGATTCTTCGCGCCCGGCGAACACTCAACTACGCCAAAGCTTTGTTGAGCAGGCCGCCCCCGGGCAGTCGTTATCGACACAACCCCGAGTCGGGGGGCAAAATTTCTTTAGGCCTTTAAATGATTCACTGATTTCTGCTAACAATTCTTTTCAGAAGCCGTCACCTTTCCGTACTTTTTGAAAACTATGAATAGTGCAGTAAGGCATCATTTTCCACGTTTTATAATTGAGCCCGATCAAAAATGGCTTTTTAATCCCATCCTGAAAAAACGGTATAAAAACCTTCCGGAAGAGAGGGTCAGGCTTAAATGGGTTGAATACCTGCTTCATGAGGCCGGCTGGAAAAAAAGCCGGATTGCGTTTGAGTCGCCGGTATCAATCAGAAGTGAGAGCAAACGGGGGCGTACAGATCTGCTTCTTTACGATGATGATATGAATCCGAAGATTTTAATCGAATGTAAAGCAGAATCCGTGCCGCTTAATATGGCTGTTGCTGAACAGGCTGCGCGATACAACATCAGTATAGGCGCGCCGGTCATCATTCTTACAAATGGTTTGGCCGATTATTTTTTTGAACTGAGAGCAGCAGCACCTTGTTCAGTGAAAAATCCATTTGACCTGAACACGATTCCTCAGGACAGGCACCTTGCTTATTGGGCAAACAGGGGATTTTGTTCAGATAAAAATCATGAACTACTGAACAAGTGGTTGCCTGAAGTTTTGTGTTCATTCTGGGATGATGCGGCCGTGAATGATGTGCGATACCTTGCTTTCAAAGAGAGCACCCTTCCATTTCCCATGGAACATTATTATAGGATATTTACTATGGGAGAAAATGATAAGCTTGCGATTACATTTGTGGGACACGAACATTCAGGCTCATACTGTGCAGCTGTATTGAACAAGAATGGCGTGAATGCAGGTATTTTGATCATTAATCTCAATAAACTGGCTCAAAAAGAAAGTGATTCTGCAATCCTGATATCAGAAGGCCGGACGAAACCGGTACCGGCTGAGATTTATCTGGTCAGTTTTTTTGATGGTGATGAAAATCATGTTAAAAATCTGCACAATCAGCTCATGAAGTTTTTTGATTAATCCTTTCATCTGCTAACTTTCAGGATAGGGATCCGTATTGTAGCGGTTCTACACAAACAAACAACCTGAAGCATCTGCCTGTATTTCATAAACGGGAAATCCGGGCAGTATTAAGAGTAAAAAAATATGTCAGCAAAACTGCATCGTGAAAAACTGTTATCATTATTCGACGAAAACCAGGAGGGGTTCATCTACCTTAAAGGAGCGGAAATCATGTACCGCTATGGTACGGATTATGAAATTCCTTTCAGACAGGAGAGTAACTTTTGGTACCTGACTGGGGTAAACGAGCCTGATTATCACGCGTTGATAGATATTAAAACAACGGAATTTCATCTGTTTGCTCCGGCCCGGGATGCACAGTATGCCGTATGGCATGGGAGAATCAAGCCCGATTCAGAAATCATGGATCTGTATAAACCCGATATACTCCACAGGGATCATGAATTGCTTACACTTTTAAACCAGCTCAATCCACAGGTTATCTATTGCCTCAATGAAGAACAGGCAGAGTATGTGGAAGACCTGAACCGCGATTTTACCGTGGAAACAGAAACATTAATTGATGCGATTACCTATTGCCGCTGTATAAAAACAGATCCTGAACTGGATAAAATGAGGGAGGCGGCGCGGATCAACAATATTGCACACATCGAAGTGATGAAAGCCCTTAAAACGGGAATGTATGAATATGAGACCAAGGCCATTTTTGATTACCATCAGAAAAAGAATGGATTACTTCGGCATGCCTATTCCGGTATACATGCCGGAGGAGTGAATAGTGCGATTTTACACTATACCGAGAATAATCAGCTTATTAAGGATGGTGACCTTTACCTGATCGATGCAGGTTATGAATTTGAGGGGTACGCATCGGATGTTACACGCACCTATCCCGCCAACGGACGTTTTACCGGCGACCAGGCCGCTATCTACCAGGTAGTATTGGATGCACTGAACCGGTCCATAGAACTGGTGAAACCCGGTGTAAGAATGGAAGAACTGCATATGGGTGCCTGTCGCATTATTCTGCAAGGCCTTAAGGAGTTCGGTATCGTGAAGGGCAATATTGATGAGATGATGGAGAACAACATTTTTGCTCTCTTCTTTCCGCACGGGCTTGGGCATTTTCTGGGGCTGGATACGCATGATGTGGGAGGATACCCTAAAGGTGTTGACCGCATCGACAGGCCGGGCATCCGTTTTCTTCGGGTACGCCGTGAACTGCTGCCCGGTATGGTGATAACCATTGAGCCGGGAATCTATTTTATACCTGCCCTGCTGAAACCGGCCCTTGAAAACAGCGAACAGGCGCGGTTCCTGAATGCCGAAAAAATCGAAAAATTACTGGATTTCGGAGGCATCCGGATTGAGGATAATCTTGTTATAACCGAAGATGGCTATGAAAACCTGACGGATGTTCCTAAAGAGATCAAGGACATTGAAGTACTGATGGGCTCTTCATAAAACATTCGACCGGGAAAATTCAGCGTTTTAGCAGCGCATTACATCCCTGTCCAAAATAATGACTGCGATTGAACCGGAGATATTCTGAGGTCAAATTTGAACATGAATTTTCTGTTGCATGTAATTTGTTTATTATAACAAGTGTTATGGCAAATATGTATTCAACATTTCACGTCAATATTCAACATAAAGCTAAAGAGCGCCGTATTTTAAATGCGGTACTGGCAGTGGTAACGGCTGTGCTGACGCTTGTCTATCCCGCTTTTTTGTACCTTATTGCCGGCGGTTA
>SKKO01000283.1 GCA_007123715.1 Balneolaceae bacterium
ATCTCCCCCACAATAACGCACACAATTCGCAGAAGCTGCAAAGGTTATTGGAGAAGTGATGACTTTGCTCTTTTGATTTACTTCGAGTGCGAGTGCGCACAGATGGAGCGCTGCGGTACCGTTGGAAACCGCAACAGCGTATTTACTTCCAATGTATGTTGAAAAAGCCTCCTCAAATAACTGGATTTCCGGTCCCTGTGTCAGATAATCAGACTGGAGAACCCTTGTAACCGCATCCATATCCTGTTGCGTAATATGCTGACGCCCGTATGGAATTTGAAATTTCGTTTTAAGGTCTGACAAAATTTTCCCTTTTGATTAGCGTGTTTGTTTCACATGATTAAACCGTAAAACCGGGAGCCACATGTATTTTTATTAGTTTTCTGATCTCTTCAACGGTTACCCATTCATTATTTTCACCCGAATTATACCTAAAGTCTTCGTTCACTTTTTTTGCTTTAAAATGGTGCAAATATTCTTCGAGTTCCCAAACATGCTGCGAAGGCAATATGGTATAATATTTTCCCAGGTCGTAGGTATAAAAGGCATCGGATGATGTAATCATCTCTTCATGAATTTTTTCGCCCGGCCTCAGCCCGATCACTTTTTTCTCACATTCCGGGCCAATCGCCTCTGCTACGTCCATGATGCGGTATGAGGGAATCTTTGGTACAAAAATTTCACCTCCCCAGGCATGTTCAAGGGCATGTAAAACCATATCTACACCGTCCTGAAGGGTGATGGTAAAACGGGTCATATCAGGGTTCGTGATGGGCAGCACTCCTTCATTTTTCTTCTTTATAAAAAAGGGTATCACAGAACCGTTTGAACCCATTACATTCCCATATCTCACTACAGAGAATGTTATAGGATTTGTTCCGCGGATGTTATTGGCTGCAACGAAAAGTTTGTCTGACACTAATTTAGTAGCACCATAAAGATTTATGGGCGCAGCAGCTTTATCGGTGGAGAGGGCTACGACCTTTTTTACGCCATTCGCGAGACATGCACGCACCAGGTTTTCAGCACCGCCAATATTGGTTTTCACACACTCATCCGGATTGTATTCTGCAATATGCACATGTTTCATGGCCGCAGCATGTATCACATAATCAATACCGGTAAGAGCCCGTTTTAACCGGCTGTAATCACGCACATCCCCTATAAAATATCTTACCATCGGATATACACTTAACGGATATTCCTGTGCCATTTCGAATTGCTTTTGCTCATCCCTCGAGTAGATAACAAGCCTTTCAATTTGCGGCCACTCTTCCAAAATTCTTTTTACAAATGCCTTCCCGAATGAACCGGTTCCTCCCGTAATGAGAATCGCTTTTTTATTCAAATTCATTTTTAAATACTATGCAGATGTTTTTTTTAGTTTATAGATGATGAATCACTATCTAAAACCTGACATGAATATCGTTTATTCCTCAACCAGGCTCATTTTCCTAAACTCTTTGCTGTTCTCAAGAAGTTCTTCATAGGTTCCATGATTAATGATTTTACCATCTTTCATCATATAAATCGTATCACAGTTTTGTACTGTAGTAAGCCGGTGTGCTATCATAATAATGGTTCTGTCTCCGCGAAGCCTCTCTATGGATTCGATCACTACTTTCTCAGTAATATTGTCTAAAGCTGAGGTAGCCTCATCCATAATCAATACCTGTGGATTATTATACAATGCCCTCGCAATACCAATTCGCTGCTGCTGCCCACCGGATAAACGCACACCCCTTTCTCCGATTCTTGTCTTCAAACCATCCGGGATTTTTTCGACCAGCTCTTTTAATTGAGCTGCTTCTAAAGCGGAGTTCAGCTTGCTGTCATCTATCTCATCATCCGGGATGCCGAAAGCAATATTTCTGAAAATTCTGTCGTCCAGCAGATATATAGATTGAGGAATGTATCCGATGTTCAACATCCAGCCGTGAATGTTTTCACTGATATTTACGCCGTCAACTTCAACGGTACCATTGTCCGAATCCAGTAAACCCAGTATAATATCAACAATTGTAGTTTTACCTGCGCCTGAAGGGCCTACAAATGCAACAGCATGGCCTTTGGGTATCGTCAACGAAACATCTCTTACAACCTTTTCATCATTCCCGGGATAATGAAAGGATATATTTTTTAATTCTATCTTATGATTCAGCTCCAGGCGCTGAGTGTCATCCAAAAGCTCTTTTTTAAAATCAGAAAATTTCTTTTCAAGGTATTTTAAATCTTTATAAACAACCTGAACTGAAGCAGCATTATACCGCAGATCGTTAGATACTTTTATAATGTTAGTAAAAATGGGCATCAGTTTAACACCTGCAACACCGAACAATGCAAGTATGGGTATGATAATTGAAAAATCGCGCCCTTCCCAAACCATAATGAGGGTTATGGATAAGATACCCAGTACCAGCAGGAGCTCGATAATAGCCTTCGGAAAGCTGCCTACCAGTGACTTGTAAATATTTGCACGAACACTTTGGAAAGCAAATTTGTCATACTGGTCCAAAAACATTTTTTCCCGCTTCAAAACCCTGGTATCTTTAAATGCACCCAACCCCTGCAATACAACCTTATTCATACTTGCCCTGGCCCGCCTGTCCTGGCGGCCCGCGTCAGTAATCTTATCCCTTGTGATTTTCAGGAAAATACCTCCTCCACCTGCCATTACAATCATGGTGACAACTGTAATCAGTGGTTCCAGATACAAGAGCGAACCAATAATGAACACACCCATCATTACGTGCAGAGTAATTTCTAAAAGCGGCAGCAATGTTCCTGTAATCACTTTGTTTACTTCCGACGTCACATTCCTCAATAAAACGGATGAATTTTGATTCAAATAGAAGGTATATGGAGCTGTGAGATAGGCTTTAAACAATCTGTTTTGTAAAATAACCAACCTCTTTTTGACAAATTTGACCTTCAGATAATTATAAAGAATCAGAAAAATATTTTTTGCAACATAGATTAACATTAAAAGAATAGCTGAAAAGGTAATCAGGGCTTTGGGCGTCTGAATACCGGCTGACTGCAGCATATCCCCGATATACGGGGCATTAAATACAATATCAGCATCTGCAATAGTCATTATGAAAACTGGAATGATCCCTATTCCGAGCAATTCAATAAATGAAGCAATAATCATCATAAAGAACAAAAAAAGAAATTTGTACTTATCAGACCTTGGGAGAAGCTTGTAGACTTTTTTTATTGAATCAAACATAAGTTCATATCTTACAGATAGATAAAATCATATACAACGAATGTAAAGTATTGAATATCCTGAGAATCATAGAAATGTTAGAAATTTCAGGAATTTCTCTGAACGATTTCCTCTTCTACTTTTTCATAAATTTTAACCCCGAAAACAAATGCAAGGCCAAAAAATGCACCTAAAAAGAGTGAGGCCACTACAATTCTGTTACTGCCGCCGAGGCTTAGCGTCGGCAGGCTTGGCTTTTGGAAAATACTGAAAACCGGAGTTTCCTCCTGCACACGCAATTGGGCTTGCTCTAATTCTACCGCCAAAGAGTTGTATATATTAAAGGTAACGTTTCTCTGATTCACAAGCCTTTCATCCTCGGTTCTGGCAACATTGGTTGAAAGAATCACATTTTGATCCCTGAAAAGAGCTAAATCATTTTGGGCCTCCTCGTAGCGTTCTTTTGCCTGTTCTTTTTGTTGCCGAATATAACTCAGGCTTTGATGTGCTTTTTCCGTCTGATAGTTCGTAACGTATTCTTTAATTTTTTCAATTACCATCACATTTAACATGGCCGCAGCCTTTCTATCTGGCATTGTGGTATTAACGGTAATCAGATTACCATCAATAGAGAATGAGATACGCCCGTCAAGCTGACTGAATACCCTGCTTTCACCGCGTGAAAGAGATAGCAGCCTGTCATCGATTTCAATGATAATTTCTTCCTCAGTTTCTTCTTCTTCGGGTTCAAATAATGAAAAGTTTATGATCCAATCGAAAACCCGGAATGGAAACTGGATAGTGTATTGCCTGATAAAACTGTAAACGGCATCTCTTTTTGGAGCCTGATAATGATCATTGAAGTATTCATACAATGACATGGGTTCTTCAAAACGGCTGAACTCAATATCCTCAAAGATGATGTCGAACCTGAAATTGGCACTTGAAATAATTGTAGGGTATAAGGATGCCGGAATTCTGCCTGACTCACTGATATTACCACTGGCTAAACCAAATGGAAGTCCAAAATTTTGCATTAATCTCTGCGAACCGGAAGCTTCTCTTGTTGTTTCCTGCAACAATACAGCATTGGAGCTGTATTCTGTTGGGCCGTTACTAATGTGAAAAATGGCAAAGCCAAGAA
>SKKO01000196.1 GCA_007123715.1 Balneolaceae bacterium
AAGCCTGGTCTTTCATACCGCTTTTGTGTGTGGGTATGTCAATTCGCTCAATTCGCACATTTCCGAATTCTTCGACGGGTAAATAGCTGCGGCTGAACGAAGAATAACGATTGGGTGATGTTGTAAATACATCAATTTGTATATTTTCATCCATAGTTTGCCGCGACAATTCATCCAGAAGGGGTGAGTTTCTGAATGAACCGGCACACAAATCAGGGCGAAAGTAGAATGTGAGAAATAGAATCCGTTTCATCAATTAGTCTGCTTCAATATGAATGATACACATTTTATCAAATGTATATGCAATTCCATGTGATTCAACTTGCCGGTTAAAACCAGTGTTGAACTGATAATTAAAACTTTCCAACCGTTGTACATCTGTAAACAGGATGACTGTTCCATCGCACAATTCAACTGAATTTCCGGTGAGATGTTTAATTTTTTTACCGGGTGCGAAATGCAGCCTCCCAACTGATTTTTTTTTACTCTTCACCAGGTCAGTGATCAGAATTTTTTTGTTGTGTATGGCAAAGCTTCGTTGATGTTCAACTGATAAACCAGTACTCGTTATATATTTACAATTGACTGTAAATCCTTTTTTTGTTTCCTGAACAAGGCCTGTATCCGGGCGTCTGCCAACCCTGAAAGCTCCCCATACATCTGCACTGTTTTCACCATCTACAGTTATGGTATTATGGGCAATTGTTGATCGCTCCCAGTTTCTGCGAACTCCCGGATTATACGTTGATACAGCCGGATCAACTATGAAGGGCTTACCATCTGCATATAAGATAAAAGAAAGTGAATCCGCATGAGCGTGACCCGGTTGATACTCGGGATGAATCCCGGCTATATCCGCTATGAGTTCAAATGACTCTGATTCAAGCTTTTTAAAACCGGAATCTGAAAGAGGAATACTTTTTGTAATATCTATACCATATTTCTCTGCTATTGGCATCAAATCAATATAAGTATAAGATACCCCATCAGTCGAATCATTAAAATGTGCACATGAGCCATTACGGAACGTCATGGTACGAATCCATGAAAACATTTTTGAAGCTTCTTGTTTCAGCATTCGATTAAATGAAGACTTTTCAGGGAGATAACAAATCGCTTCCAGTATTCTGAACAAAATTATTTGATGATACATCGGGCTTCGTTCAAAATGTGCACCATCATCCAGAATTTGTTCATCAAGCTCTGAATTTAGAATAATTTTTCCGGTTTTTATCCAATGATCCCGGTTAAGGTAACTACCCCCCATAAGCAGTGCGAAGGCATTTTCAAGAAGGTGATTACCTAATAAATGAAATTCAGGCCTTTTTTGTAGATAATGAAGCTCTGAATTTAATCCGGTAAGTATAAAGCCTGAATTTTTTAATGAATCGTAATGCTCAGCTAAAAACCTAACCGTATTCATAATTCTCAGTGAAGCTGTGTATGGTTCCGGAGATAGCCGGCCGTCATAAAGCCATTCATAAAGATCAATCATTAATTTTTCGCGCAAAGAAACAGGTAAATCCGCCTGATTGAGGAAATCGGCATATTGCAAATTGTAATTCCATAAACGCCCGTATACTTCGTAGGACCATTCTATTTTGGGCTGAAAAAGCTTCTCCTGATTTAGTAATTTCACACAAAATATACCATCTTTGTATGACACAATATTCTTTGAATGTGGAAGGGGAAATAGTTTGAAATCTTTATTTATGTTCCCTTTAAATTGAACTTTGTTCAGCTTGCTTACAGGAATGAATGCATACAATAGCCTGTATATCACCTGTTTTGGTTTTAAGAAACGCAGTGTATGAAAAAGTCTGTTTATTTTTTTCAGGTGATTCAATTCAGAGATTCTTATGATTTGGCAAGTGATGTAAACGTTTACTATTCAATGTTACCTTGTTAAAGTAAAGGATAAAGGTTGAAAAATACACGAACAGCCGGATTACATTAAAATTGCGGCGGTTAAGGCCGCCGCAATACAAACTGTAATTTCTAAGCATGAAATATGAGTTATTATATTACATCGGTTTTTTGAAAAATTCGGATGAAGTATGTGATGTTGATCATCAGTACTTTGTATTTATTTGAACAAAAAAATTTGAAAAACTTCACGTAAACCCATAAAGAAACAACATGTTGTCTTTGTTTACCGGAATACCGTTTCCTCTATCCCATATTCTGTATGTTCATTACCGGCATAAAGCCTTTTTTATGCCGGATAGTAATCATTTTTTTTAACCGGATTGAAGTTACGTTCTTTTATTTTTAATCGAACATTACATCGGATAAAAGTTAAAAGATTTGGCAGGAGATATCATCCCGGGTTGTACATCTTTTTTATCCAGATATTTGACAGGTTCAAAATAACTTATTTATGATTCATTGTTTCAAAAGCTGCCATCTGCATATTTTGGCAGATCATTTTTCCCGTTTGTTGGATCAATCACGAGGCCAGGATCCTTTTCAACCCCACACCATTATCGTGCCGAATTTGGATACGGCACGGTGGCTTAAGCTGTTTATTGCCGAAAAAAATGGAATAGCCGCGAATCTTCAATTTATGCTGCCTGCCGAATGGCAGTGGAAGCAGATACGAAAACTCTTTCCGGATTTGCCGGAGAAGCTCTGGTCAGACATCGAGCCGATGAAATGGACCATTTTTGAGCTGCTTATGAATGCAAATGAGAGAAAGGCATTTCCCGTTCTGGAACGTTATATCCTGTCCCGGGGCCGCGAAAATGAAGAAACCGCTATCTTGCAGCTCGCATCGCAGGTGGCATCGGTTTTTGACCAATATCTTATTTATCGTCCTGAAATGATGCTTCGCTGGCAAAATGGGAGTATCAGCAAAGAACAAGACGAATCCTGGCAGTCACAATTGTGGAGAAAACTATGCCTGAGTCGGAATTCAATTGAAATTAGAGAGAAAACCCCGAATAAGGCAGAACTCTTTACACAAACACTGCATGCCATGGCTAATGGAGATATCGGGATCGAAAATGCCCTGTATTGTTTTAATTTGGGCCTTATTCCGAAACCCATTTTGTCTTTGCTTCATGAAGCCGGTAAATTTTCTTCAGTTGAAGTGTTTTTGATTCAGCCTGCTGACCGTATTCAGTTTCCGGAAAATGAATTGCTGGATAGCTTCGGCGGAGATGCGGCACAAGTTCAAAGGCTTTATGAAATGATGGAGGGGCCGAAAGAGTATCTGACGGCAGGTGGGAATTTTCCGGATACCCTGTTAGGCCATATCCGGCAAAGCGTCACGAATAATAGCTCGCTAAAAGAATATCAGACCCATAAAAGCCCGCAGACCGTGCAAGTGCGCTCTTGCCATTCTCCTCTCAGGGAAGTCGAAACGCTGCACCGGTTTTTACTGGAACAGTTTGAATGGGATGATACGCTAAGGCCGGATGATATTCTTGTAACATCTCCTCAGCTGGAGGATTATGCCCCGTTTATACGCGCTGTATTTGATAATCCGGAAGAGGGTCAGCCCACTATCCCGTATCATTTAGCCTATAACCGGTCAACTTATGAAATTGAACACGCACTGAATCAGCTGCTCACAATTGCTGATTCCCGCTTTTACTTTGCACCGGTAATGGACTTTTTCACTATGGAGGCGGTAAGGGAAACATTTGGTGTATCCGAATCGGAAGCAGCACTGGTAAAACGGTGGATGCAGGAAAACAACGTAATTTGGGGGCTGGATGCCGCGCACAGGGCAGACTTTGGGCAGCCGGCCGATAGCCTTCAAACATGGCAAACGGCCTTGAATCGCGGATGGTTGGGGCAGTGGATAGGGGAGACTGATGAGCTTGAAGTGGGAATTCCATTGTTGTACAATGGTGTGCAAAGTGTTTCCCAGCAGGAAAACTGGGCTGCTTTTTCCCATTTTATGAACCTTCTGGATGATTTGCGTAAACAGTCAAAAAACGGCCGTTCTATTCCCGATTGGTGTACCTGGCTGAAAGCCATTTTGCCCCAATTTTTTGGGGATGCTTTTAAAACCGGGACAGATGGATTGAGAATCATGCAGTTGATCGATACCCTTTCCCAACATGTTCAGCTTGCCGGGAGTATTTCGGTGGTGCCATTTTCACTCTTCAGAGCCGAGATCAAAAAACAGCTTGAGGACAGCAGTGCCGCCGGCGCGCGGTTCACCGGGGGAATCACATTCAGCTCCATGGTGCCCGTAAGGAGCATCCCATTCAGGGTAATTGCACTCATAGGTCTGAATGACCAGTCATTCCCGCGTAAACCATCAACACCCGATTTTGACCTGATGGCGAGACAACCATTTGACGGTGAAAGAAACCGTAAACAGGAAGACCGGAATCTTTTTC
>SKKO01000289.1 GCA_007123715.1 Balneolaceae bacterium
ACGACAGCCATTACTTCTCACCGATACCATTCGAAGAGACACAACGTAACAGCCTTTTAGTACAAAATCCGGGGTATTAAACCTGGGCAGTCCGGTAACCATTCCGGGCAACCATTTATCGGAAAGGTAAAACATTACATAAGCTGTTATCTCTGTAAGGGGGTAACAGCTTATTTTTTTATTAAAGATTTTAATGAATCGTTTGGGGATTCATTATTTTAAAACAATATCAGCATAGCTTTACCAACATGTATTTGTTGATAAACGTCCTTTCTAAACTCTATACTGTTAACACTGTGCTTATTTCCTTTATTCGAATTATTTTCTTTTTGACAGTATTTGCCGGTTTTTTATTCGGATGCCAAAAAAACAATCATTTAAACTGGCAACATGAAGATGGCTATCGCTGGGCGGAACTGAGTACCGGTAGCCGGGGAACAACCGGTTTTAGAGAATTACAGCCAAACAGAACAAAAATCTTGTTCAGTAATGATGTAAGAGAGGAAGTAAAAAGTGGAAACCGTAATTACCTGAATGGTTCGGGTGTGGCCGTGGCTGATGTTAATGGCAACGGGCTTATTGATATCTATTTTGCAGCACTCGACGGGCCTAACAGGCTTTATGAAAATCTTGGAAATTTCCGTTTCAGGGATATAACGGAGGAGTCTGGCCTTGCCCATGAAGGATACAGTTCCACAGGTGTTGTTTTTGCAGATGTTACCGGAAACGGTTACCCCGATCTGCTTATAACATCCCTGCAGGAGGGGAACTCACTTTATGTGAATGATGGCACCGGCCGGTTTAGCCTGAAGGTAGACAGCGGATTGGGAGTAAGCAAAGGATCAAAAAGCATGGCACTTGCCGATATTACCGGTAATGGATTACCTGATCTGTATATAGTGAATTATAATACCATTACAGCCAGGGATATTTATGGTCCCGATGAACTTGAACCCTTAAATATGGTTGAGGTAGTTGACGGAGCATATGTTGTTAGGGAACCATTTGATCAGTATTACGTGATAACCGAGGCCGAAGGAGGCCCATTCCTTAATGAAAGAGGAACTTCTGATGAACTTTATCTCAATACAGGAAATGGAATTTTTGAAAAAGCGGATATAGCCCGCTTTTTCTTCCATGAAGATGGCACACCTTATACGGAATTACCCGAAGATTGGGGTTTGAGCGCATCTTTTCGTGATGTTACAGGAAACGGAAAACCCGATCTCTATGTAGCCAACGATTTCTGGACACCGGACCGCTTCTGGATCAATCAGGGAGATGGAACGTTCCGGATACTTGGGAGAGATGGAATACAAAATTTCAGCTATTCTTCGATGGGAGTCGATTTTTCTGACATCAATCGAAATGGACTCACCGATATTGTGGTAACAGAAATGCTGAGCGCTGTTCATGAAATGCGATTGAGGCAATTTTCGCAAATCATGACCCAATACGAGGGAAGGTACCTGTATAACAGAAATTCCGTTTACCTGAATCGGGGTGATACCACATTCGCTCAAATCGCCTACTTTACCGGGCTGGAGGCATCAGAATGGTCATGGGCCACTGTGTTCCTTGATATCAACCTGGATGGCTACGAAGACCTGATCGTAACGAATGGTTTTCCGAACGATTACCAGGATATGGATACCCAGATTGCACTTTATGAATATGATTCAGGCCTTGCTCCCGGTACCGGCGACATTATGGATTACCCCGTATTAAAGACAGGGAACAAAATTTTTAAAAATAACGGAGACCTGACGTTTACTGAAGTGAGCAGGGATTGGGGTTTTGAAAAGCTTGATATTTCACATGGAATGGCACTTGCTGATCTCAATAACAACGGGCTTCCCGATGTTATCATAAACCGTATGGATGAGCCTGCGCTGATCTATGAAAACCGAACGAATGCCTCCCGTATCGCGGTACGTTTAAAAGGTGTTTCACCAAATACAGAGGGGATCGGAGCGAAGATTATACTTGAGGGAGGGCCAGTTCATCAGAGCAAAGAGATTTATTCGGGGGGAACGTACCTTTCCGGCTCTCAGTACCAGGCTGTTTTTGCCGCCGATACAGATAATCAGGCTCACACCATTATTGTGGAATGGCCGGATGGGAAAAAGAGTACCATCGAAAATGTACGGGCTAACCGTATCTATGAAATTCATCAGTCTTCTGCACAGATTCAGGATCATTACGCCGGAGAACAAATGATGGTAAATTCATTATTTGAAGATCTTTCAGGCCCATTAAATCATCGCCATCACGAAAATGAATATGATGATTTCCGGTTTAGTCCGCTGCTTCCATTGAGACTCAGCAAACTGGGGCCGGGAATGGCATGGTTCGACATGAATGGTGACGGCAGAGATGAACTGTTCATTACATCCGGAAGGGATGGGTCTGCAGGTATTCTTGCCATTTCGGATCAGGGCACCTCCCGTCCTGTTGAAGCAGGGCCGCTTACGAATGTGGCACCGGGAGATCAGACTGCAATAATTGGCTGGCGACAGAATGAGGTCGCCAAAATTGTGGTTGGCAGTGCCAACTATGAACAGGGTAATCCTTCAGTTCCATCTGGTTACATCTATACCTTGCAAAACGGTACCGTCATCTCTGTGGATGAAATTCCAGGAGTTTTATCAACAACCGGTCCGCTTGCTGCTGCCGATTATTCAGGGAACGGCTATCCGGATCTGTTTATCGGCGGCAGGCATATACCGGGACAATACCCTGTTTCGGCAGAATCAAGACTATTTATCAATGAAGGTGGCAGGTTTATTCCTGATGAAAGAAATTCAGAACTTTTGCAGGAAGCAGGCCTGGTAACCGCTGCCTTATTTGCCGATATAACAGGAAATGGTGCGCAGGATTTACTGATCAGTACGGAATGGGGACCTGTTCGCCTGTTTGAAAATCGTAACGGACGGTTTGCTGAAGTTTCAGCTCAATGGGGCCTGTCTGATTATACAGGCTGGTGGAACAGTGTGGCAGTTGGCGACTTTACCAATAACGGGCTGCTCGATATTGTAGCCATGAACATGGGAAGGAACAGTCCTTATCAAATCAGGAATGGAAGGCCGCTGAGGATATACTATGAGGATTTTAACTGGGACGGCAGACTGAATATTCTTGAAACATACTTTTCTGAAAGTGTGGGCGGCTATGTACCCATGAGAAAACTGCATGATTTTGCATCCGTACCTACCATTCTTCAGCAGGTATCCACCCATCGTGACTTTGCAGAATCAAGGATAGAACGGATTTTTGGCCAGAGTTTTGCCAGGGTTCCATTCAAGGAGATCAATACCCTTGAACACACAATTTTTATCAATAACGGGCAAGGCTTTGAAGCAAAACTATTGCCTGATGAAGCACAATTTACAACAGGTTTTTCCGCCTTGGTTGCTGATTTTGATAATGACGGATTTGAAGATCTCTTTATCAGCCAAAATATGTTTGCCTTGCCAAGACACATTCCCATCCAGGATGCCGGCCGCGGTTTACTGCTGAAAGGTGACGGCACCGGAACCTTTCAGCCGTTAACAGGAATGGAAAGCGGAATCATCATAAACGGTGAACAGCGTGGTGCCGCTTTAGCAGATTTTAATCATAATGGAAGAACAGACATCGCTGTTACACAAAATAGGGGTGCCACAAAGCTATTTAAAAACAATACAGATCGGGAAGGTATACGGATCACATTAACCGGCCCTGAACAAAACAAGAGCGCGGTTGGATCCAGCCTCCGTATTTTATATGGCGATGGTTCTTTTGGACCCCGCAGAACAATTATGACTGCTTCCGGTTATGGGTCGCAGAATAGTTTTACACAGGTTCTTGGTTATAAGCCCGGAGCTACACAAATTGAGGTTACATGGCCGGATGGGAAAAAAGAAATCGCAGATATTGTTTCCGGACAAATGAACTACGAAATTGTGTACGAAGCTCTTTGATTCAGAAATACGTTGGCATATTCGGTTAAGAATCTCCCTCCTTATGAAGGAGGGGCCGGGGGTGGTTGGGCTGGAACCTGATGTGAACATTCTTAATCACAAAATTCTTTCATGTGGATACACCTTATTTAATTATTCAGAATACAGTCATAATGAAATCAAGTACTTAGAAAATCTAAAATAAAATATATAGATCTTTATGAGCTACAAAAGCTGGATTGTGATTATTATAGCAGTTCTGTTAATGGCTGTATTTGTACTGTATCGTACCGGCATTTTAAATACGTCATCAAAAACCACGGAACCTTTTCATTTTATAGATGCAACCATAACAGCCGGGTTACATGAACACAGACATCCGCACATCTATAATGAAAATCCTTCCTA
>SKKO01000354.1 GCA_007123715.1 Balneolaceae bacterium
GCACCGCATAACGGTACCACTGTGGGAACATGGTCAACTGCTGATGGCACAGTTACCATTACAGGTTCCGGCCTCTATCTTGGCCTCTCAAAAGTACATAACACAGGAGAGAACGGAGAACCGGCTAATGTAGTCGGTTCTTTTCAATTAAGACCATAGTTCGGATATTGAACTTATCCTCCTGTTCCTGTTTTGTGCAACGCATGACCCTGATTTGAAGGTTCTGTACCGGTCATCTGCTCAAAACAATCCGCATCGCGGATGACCGGTGAAGCAGCTGCTGGAACCAATGTCCATGTGAAGAGTATAACATAGTATGAGAGAGGAATTACACGTACAACCAACCGGAGTACTTTTCACGCTTTGTCTTGAGTCTGAACTACCATATTCTCAAACTGAGTTCGATTTAAAATTGTAAATAAGAGATGCTCCCCTCCTTCGCCAGAATGGGTATGAGGGTGGCTACAGTACTTTGTTTAGGTCTGATAAAACGAAAATGTTGGATGTTTACCTGTATTCAAACCGCTGGTCGTGTAAAGCGTGGAAGTTTCCCTCTTATAAAAGAGTAAAATCCACAAAGAGGATAAAGGAAACGGCATGATGAGTCTGATTGAGTTAAGAGGCAAATCAAACGACCAAGAACTCTGCAAATTATTCCAAACCGTTGTCCGAAATCTTTCGGAAGAAAACTCGTTATTAAAGAATTAAACAAGCTGTTTATATATCAAACAAAATCGGATTAGTAAATACATTCCGATTAAAACAATAACCATTAAAACCACAGCTAAAAAAGAATCAAATTGTAAACACTCACATTTTTAGGTAGGTTTAAATTATGCAAAGTAAAAAAGAATATACGCCAATCAGCCGCAAACTAAACATTATCCTTGCTGAGGATGATTTTGACGATCGCCTCCTGTTTGAAGAAGCCATTAACGAATTACCGGTATCTGTTCAGATAAGTACGTTCAGTAATGGTGATGAATTGATGCAGTGGCTTGCCAGAAATAAAAATAAGCTTCCTGATGTTCTTTTCCTTGATCTGAATATGCCCCGTAAAAACGGTTTTGCTGCATTAGGAGAGATAAAGAGAAACCCCACTTTGCAGGATTTACCCGTGGTTATTTTCTCTACTGCTACGAATGAAGAGATGATTAAGCAGGTTTTTAAAGATGCGGCTCACTATTACATCAGGAAACCAGCTAATTTTTGGGAACTTAAGGATCTGATCTATAAAGCTCTTAAATTAATTGCAGACAATGATAAGGCTCTGCCGGGAAAAGAAAGCTTTATGCTAACCTCAGATTAAATAAAATGCTGTGAAATCAAAAAAACAGTCAGCTAAACAGAAAAAAAGAGAGAGTGAATCTAAACCCCTTTTTGCGGTTGTGGGTATTGGTGCTTCGGCCGGGGGTTTAGCTGCTTTTAAAACTTTTCTACAGGCTATTCCGGAAGATTCCGGCATGGCATATGTGTTTGTACAGCATTTGGATCCTGACCACGAAAGCCTGCTGCCCGAGATACTTCAAAAAATAACAAGAATTGCTGTTTCAGAAGTTACGGAGGATTGTAAATTTGAGCCCAACCACATATATGTGATGCCCAGTAATAAATTGATGGAGGCATCTGAGGGTAAATTACAGCTCATTCCGCGGCCCGCGAAGAAAAAATTAGAACGTATTCTTCCTATCGACCTTTTATTTTCAGCGATTGCTGAAATTTACGAATCACATGCCGTTGGGATAGTGCTGTCGGGTACGGCATCGGATGGTACCAAAGGTTTAAAAGCCATAAAAGATAACGGAGGTTTTAGCTTTGCACAGGATTTAGAGACAGCAGACCACGTCGGCATGCCCGGCAGTGCCATTCACGCAGGTGTGGTTGATTTTATTATGCCACCCGATGAAATGCCGGAAAAGTTGATTGGGATAACTCAAATTATCAACGCACCGGCCACTTTAGAAGAACCACCGATACTGGCTGAAGAAGATGCATTAAGACAAATTATTACCCTGTTGCGAGTTCGAAAAGGAGCTGACTTTACGTATTATAAACAGACCACAATCAGCAGGAGAATTCTTCGGAGAATGGCGATCAACAAAAATAAAAAAGTAGCCCAGTATCTGGGATATTTAAGAGAGAACAAAGAGGAACAGGATATTCTCTATCAGGATTTTCTGATTCCGGTTACATCCTTTTTCCGCGATCCTAAAGTATTTGAAAATTTATCCGGCAAATTTTTACCGCAATTAATAAAAAATATTCCTGACAATAAAACCATACGGGTATGGGTTGCGGGTTGCAGCACCGGAGAGGAGGCTTATTCTCTGGCCATTCTTTTTAAAGAGCTGTTAGACACCCACACTGTGGGAAATCATGAGAAAAAAATACAGATTTTTGCATCTGATTTAAGCGAATCCGCTATTGAAAAAGCACGCCTGGGTGCGTATTCGGAGAATGAAGTTGCCGGTGTATCCGAAAAGCGGCTAAAGAGGTTCTTTACAAAAACAAATGGACGTTATCAGATTAACAGGCAGATCAGGGATATGTGTGTGTTCGCCGTTCATAATTTTTTAAAAGACCCGCCATTTGGCAAAATGGACCTGATTAGCTGCAGAAATGTACTTATCTATTTTGAAAACTATTTACAGAAAAAAGCACTTACAACGTTTCATTATGTGTTAAATCCAACCGGGTTATTGCTGCTTGGAAAAACAGAATCAACAGGCGGGGTTCCCGACCTGTTTTCTGAAATTGCTAAAAGTGAAAAAGTATATTTGCGTAAAGATGTTCCCAGCAAGTTTATGCAGGTGGTTAACCGGAGATCAGAACTTGATTATAACCAGACAGATATAAACATTGTACCGGACAAGAAGGATCCCGACTTTCAAAGCAAGGCGGATGAGATCATGCTCAAAAAGTACACCCCTGCCGGCGTGGTGGTGAATGAGGCGATGGATATTGTACAGTATCGCGGCAAAACCGGCCCATATTTAGAGCAATCGTCAGGAAAACCGAGCCACAATCTGATAGCATTGGCAGCGCAAGGACTGGCTTTTGAACTGCGAAATGTTTTGCATAAAGCCAAGCAGGAACATAAAGAGATAAAAAAGGAGAACATTCCGGTTAAAATAAACGGAGACCTGCGTACGATATCTATCGAAGTTATTCCGCTTCCAAATACCATAGAGCCTTATTTTCTTGTCCTGTTTCACGAAACCAGTGTAAAAAGCGGGAACCTGAAATCTGAAACCGAAGCTGCAGAAAAAGGTAAAGTGGCAGAAAATGATAAAGACCTTCGCATCAAGCAGCTTGAGCAAGAGCTTGTTGATACAAGAGAAGATATGCGAAACATCACAGAAGATCAGGAAGTTGCCATCGAAGAGCTTCAAAGTGCCAACGAAGAGTTGATGAGCGGCAGTGAAGAATTACAGAGTTTGAATGAAGAACTAGAGACCAGTAAGGAAGAACTTCAAAGCACTAACGAAGAACTTGTAGTTCTGAACCAGGAAATGAGCAGTTTAAATGAACAGATAGAAGCAGAAAGAAATTATTCTGAATCTATTGTTGCAAATATTCGAGAGCCATTACTGGTGCTGGATAAAAACCTGCGGATAAGAACGGCTAATAATTCCTTTTACAAGCAATTTAAGCTTAAAGAAAAGGAAACGGTTGGGTCATTGATATATAAACCGGGTGATCAGATGTGGGATTTTCCTGAGCTGAGAAAACTGCTTGAAGAAGTTATTCCTGAAAATCCGGTTATTGTTGATTATGAAGTCGTTCATAACTTTCCAAAAATTGGCGAGATGCATCTGCTTCTGAATGCACGGGAAGTTGTGAAAGATGATGAGTCTGAAAATTTAATCCTTCTGTCACTTGAAGATATTACAGAACAGGTAAAAAAGAGAGAAATAAGGCGTAAAATTCAGGAGCAGTATACCAAAGAACTGGAAGAGAAAATTGAAGAACGGACAGTAGAATTAAAAAGCGCTATTGTAGAACTCCGTGAAATGAACAAAGAGCTTGTAGAAATGAATAAAGAGCTGGAAGCTTTTTCATATGTATCCAGCCACGATTTACAGGAACCTCTCCGAAAAATTCAAACATTTGCTGACTTGGTCCTTGAGAAAGAGAGTGAAAATCTTTCCGATAAGGGTAAAACCTATTTTACACTTATGCGGGAAGCGGCAAAACGTATGCAGAAGCTTATTGAGGATCTGCTTTCATTCTCACGCCTTAACTCGTCAGAGAGAAATTTTGAAAGCGTAGATCTTGGTAATATTGTTGAAGATGTTTTAACAAACTTCAAGGATGTAATCAAAGAAAAACAAA
>SKKO01000258.1 GCA_007123715.1 Balneolaceae bacterium
AAGGTGTGAACCAGCTCTCTATTACCAGGCCGGTCCGATTTTCCGGAGCAGTTTGATGAATGATGCGCAGATAGTCCAAACATTTGCGTGGATTGTCCTAACCAGCTATTCGTTTATGTGATTAGATTGGTGAGTAATTGAGGGTGCACACGTGTCAGCTTCATTTTCTAATGAGAGCTTCATTACCCTTAAAAAATTTATTTGACTAAAAAAATTAATTATGCACAAAGTGAAACCTCAATACTTCAGCCTCAGGCCTGAAGTTGAAAAAGCTTACGGATACTCCCATGCCGTAAAGATTGGAAACAGCATCAAAGTTTCCGGTGCCGTGAGCATGGATGATGAAGGCGCACCCACTGCTGTGGGTGATTTTCTGCAGCAAATGAAAAATTGCTACACTGATCTGGATCTGGTGCTGAAGCACTATGGCTGCACCTTTAATGATGTGGTAGTAGAGAATGTATTTACCACAGATATGCCTGCATTTTTGGAACATGCGGGTTATAGGAACACCATCTATACCAAACAGTTTCCAACCGGTTCGTGGCTGGAGGTCAAAGGCCTTGCCCTGCCAGAATTTATGATCGAAATCGAATTGGAAGTACATGTAATGCATGAATAGTTCCTGTCAACCATTTATTTAGAATTCTAAAAGAGTGCCTTCCATTTGTTGGAAATCACATTAACCCACACTTAAAACTTAAGGTAAAACATGAAAGTATCAGGATATGCTGCCAGTGGCCCGCATGAAAAATTAAAGCCATTTTCTTATGAAATGGGAGAATTAGGTGCTGAACAAGTCGATATCCGGGTTATTAACTGCGGAATCTGCCATTCAGATCTTAGCATGATCAACAATGATTGGGGAATGACTGCCTATCCCATTGTCCCCGGCCATGAGATTATTGGTGAGGTGGTCGCAGCAGGCAATGCCGTAAAAAATGTAAACGTCGGGGATAAGGTCGGTGTTGGATGGTTCTCCGGATCCTGCATGTCCTGTCATGAGTGTATGGATGGCTCTCATCATCTCTGTTCCTCTGCCGAATTCACTATTGGTGGCAGGCATGGTGGTTTCGCAGACCATGTTCGCAGCCATTGGTCGTGGGCAATTTCCCTGCCAGATGGTATCGATCTGGACAAGGCCGGCCCCTTGCTTTGTGGAGGAATCACAGTCTTTAATCCGATTATTTTCGCAGGAGTTAAAGCAACTGACAAAGTCGGAGTTATTGGCATCGGAGGTCTGGGCCATATGGCACTTAAATTCCTGAACAAATGGGGTTGTGAAGTCATCGCCTTCAGCTCCAACCCTGATAAAAAGGAGTCGATTCTGGAAATGGGAGCAACGAAGGTTGTGGATTCTACTAATCCCGAAGAACTGGCTAAAATCGCCGGAAGTCTCAATTTCATTCTGAATACGACTAATGTAAGTCTGGACTGGAACTCCTACCTGGTGGCTTTGGCACCCAAAGGTAAATTTCACAATGTAGGAGCGGTTTTAGAACCAATGGCCATCCCGGCTTTTACACTGCTTACAGGAGAAAAATCTGTTTCAGGAAGTCCATTGGGAAGTCCGGCTTTGACGCGAACCATGCTGGAATTCTGTGTGCGGCATGACATCTATCCCATAACTGAGGAATTTCCGATGAACCAGGTAAACGAAGCCATTGCTCACCTGGGATCAGGTAAAGCCAGGTTTCGGATCGTTTTGAAGAATTAGCCGGTAAAAACATCGTAATAACGGTCTCATTCTTTCAATCAGACGTTTCAGTAGTCAAGTCAAAGCTTTGATTTTCATTTCCACAAGAGGCCAAAAAAACAGACGTCATAAATCTGATATGGGGTTTATGTATGATATTGGCGGATTTTGGGTTATTAAATACCAGAGTTCCTGAGATTTGCAACTCAAGGGTTCTCAAATTGAATTCATGTTAAATGAGATGAGGGTATTGCTAATGGGATTATTCAGGCTTATAACGAACAAAAATAAACTCAACATTTCATTTAAAATTTAATACCTATATGAACACGGCTAAAAAAAATCGTATCCATTCGGTAGATGCGTTAAGAGGCTTTGCACTTACGGGAATTGTGATTGCCCATGTACTTGAACAGTATCTGGCCGCTTTTCCAACTCAGGAGATGCAAGCCGTAATGTTTGCCGGACCTGTAGATACCATAGTAGATGGTTTCTCTTTTTGGGTAATCAGGGGAAAGTTTTTTGCCCTGTTTTCATTGCTGTTTGGCCTTAGTTTTTTCATACAGATGGATAATGCTGAAAAAAGTGCTACACATTACAAAACCCGGTACCTGTGGCGTTTGTTGGTATTATTAGGAATTGGTGTGGTGCATAATTCTTTCTATTCCGGGGATATCCTGGTTGTGTATGTACTTTTCGGATTTTTGCTTATACCCTTTTATAGTGTAAGCAATAAGGTTGTACTTGCCTTAGCGGTCATTTTATTCTTGGGCGGGGGCCGGTTTTTGTCATATGGTATTTTTGGCAATGAATCCATCCTTGCAATGAACATTGAAAATTTTAGTGAAACGTATATGGCGGCGATCACCAGCGGCACCATAATGGAAGTATGGAGGGTGAATTTTATTTCGATGATCGGCAAGTTCAATTTTCAAATGGGTGTATTAGGCCGCGGTTATCTTACATTCGCCTTTTTCCTGCTGGGAATGTGGATTGGAAGAACCCGGCTTTTTGAAAATTTGCAAACGAATGCCCCCCTGCTTAAAAAAATTATACTCTGGTCAGCTGCTGGTACCATTGCCATGATTCCGCTCTTTTGGTATATGTTTTCCCAAATGGAAAGCATATTCGATTTTACTTCATGGTGGTCGATGTTTGCATTATCAGCTTACGATAATTTCAACTTTTTCTTTACGATATTTCTGGCCGCCGGATTTGTATACCTATATGAATTGCCTAAAATGCAAAGACTGCTTTCATGGTTTGCTCCCTATGGCCGCATGGCACTTACAAATTATGTGTTTCAATCCCTGATCGGCACATTCTTGTTCTTTAACTGGGGCCTGGGGTATATTGGTCAATTCAGAAATATTGAACTTTTTATCATTGGTTTATTGATCATTGGCGCGCAAATGATCATAAGTTTCTATTGGTTGAAAAATTTTAAATATGGTCCCTTGGAGTGGGCATGGAGATCACTTACCTATATGAAAATCCAACCATTTATCGCGCAGCCTAAGTTAGAATCGGGAATTGTTACGTAGTGATGATTTTATTTCATCTCTGTTCAATAGAAAAATTACAACGTATCGATTCATTCAGAATTACCTGATTAGTGGAAATGATTTTTGCTTTTCCGGAAGAGTAACTGTTTAACATATTTAAACATGTACTCATTATGGGTACTCAAAGCTTATGACAAAAGATAAAATTAGCCCTGTATCCTTAACCGACCGTATCCAATACCTCGATATCCTCCGGGGTTTAGCTATTCTGTTCATTTTTTTAGCCAATATCCCTGCTTTTTCGGGTACAGCGTTTTATACAGATGAAATGAGCCTCTCTTTTGCAACCCGTTCTTTTGATTATATTCTGGAAATTGCGGCCTATGCTTTGGTAGATGGGAAATTTTACTCCATCTTTTCCATTCTGTTCGGAATCGGATTTGTGGTTCAGTACAACAGTGCCATGCGCAGCGGGAGGCCGTTCGCGACATTTTTCAGCCGGCGTATGTTCGGTTTACTGCTTATTGGTTTAGCCCATCTGTTTTTGATTTGGGTTGGCGACATTTTGACGCTCTACGCACTTTTAGGTTTTGTACTGATAGCATTCAGAAATTTTAATGATAAACAATTACTAAAGTGGGCGGCCGTGTTATTAATTTTGCCGATAGCACACTGGTTTTTTATGTATGCTACCGGACTTTACTACCCCTATATACTATTTGGAGTTTTTGATCAATTTGCTGTTTCTCGGGGGATGGAACTCACAGATTGGCGGGGTTTCGGAATTTTAATGTCCAACCCGATGGACTTCTTACTGTTGACTGATTTTGGGCAGTTTATAGTATTTAATCTTGTAAGGCCTGTGGTTCGATTAGGCCTTTTATTGATGGATGGCAGGTTCTTTAAAGTACTGGCACTCTTTCTGATGGGAATATGGGCCGGGCGACAGATTCTCGATAAAAACATTCTTCAGGATAGAAAATTACTTGTAAAGATTGCTGTATGGGGATTTGCCATCGGCCTGCCAATGAACATCTTTCGTACAGTGATCAATTTCAGCTCGTTAAGCGGCGATTTCTGGACCTTCCTTTCGTATGTAACCTACGCCGGGGGTGTGGTTCC
>SKKO01000043.1 GCA_007123715.1 Balneolaceae bacterium
ACCCTCACTTACTCTGTTAATCGGTTCATCCGTTCCTCTGTTATTCATGGGCTCTCCGGCCTACATGGCTAAACCCTTCCTGCCTTCCTCTCATAAATCTGCCAAATCTTATACTTCAATTTTTATGAAAATAGTATTATCTTATGTAGTTTTCTTGTTTGAACAGAACAACAAAGAACAAGCTCAAACGTATAAGTAAACAAGTCCGTTACCGGGCTCATATTTCTAATCAAAGTACTTTAATAAAAGTGGCAAAAAGCTCAGGAATTTCTACCCGCGAATCAGAGTCATTAGACCGTTACCTGCACGAAATTGGAAAAGAGAAGCTCATCACACCTGATGATGAAGTGCGCCTTGCAAAAGAGATCCAGAAAGGATCACAAAGAGCACTGGAAGAATTAACAAAAGCCAACCTGCGTTTTGTTGTTTCTGTCGCCAAACAGTATCAAAACCAGGGTTTATCTCTCGGTGATTTGATTAATGAAGGTAATCTTGGCCTCATAAAAGCGGCAAAACGTTTTGACGAAACCCGTGGTTTCAAATTTATTTCTTACGCCGTTTGGTGGATTCGTCAATCTATTCTTCAGGCACTTGCCGAGCAGAGCCGGATTGTGCGTTTGCCATTAAACAGGGTTGGCGCTCTCAACAAAATCGGAAAAGAACTCTCCAAACTCGAACAGGAGTACGAGCGTGTACCTTCTGCTGCCGAACTTGCAGAAAGCCTTGAAATGACCGTTTCGGAAGTTGCCGATACCCTGAAAATTTCCGGCCGTCACCTTTCCATGGACGCCCCGTTCGCACAGGGTGAAGACAACCGTCTTCTCGATGTTCTTGAAAACGAAGAAATTCCCGATCCTGATAACGAGCTGATGGGTGAATCCCTGAAAGTTGAAATCGAGCGGGCACTTTCAAAATTAACAAAGAGAGAAGCTGAAGTTATTCGCCTCTATTTTGGAATAGGCCGTGAGCACTCGCTCACACTTGAGGAAATCGGCGAAAGATTTGATTTGACCCGGGAGAGAGTGCGTCAGATTAAAGAAAAAGCACTTCGAAAACTTCGCCACCACAATCGCAGCGCGGCACTCCGGGCTTATCTCGGATAATTTCTTTGAGTAGGATCAGTGCGGGATTCTGTTGCGGCCTGTTGAGTGCTCACTTTGTTCGCGTTGAACTGTTGAGTGCTCACTCCGTTCGCGTGGAACTGTGAAGTGGATATATTCTACCTGCAACCCGCTTACAGTCAGCACTGGCAAGGAAGCCACTAAGTTAGTGACGGAGGCCGGGTTTACGTCTTGTTTCCGGTTTTTCGACATCACATAAATATGCGGTTTATCCATTCATGATAAGTTATTAGCTTATAAGGATGAAACGTGTATGTTTAATTATAGCACTCATTCTGATTTCGGGAGGATGGTCCTCGTCTGCCTATTCGCAGCTGCTTCCATTCAGAACGTACTCCATTGAGCTGGGCTTGAGTGAATCGGTAGCTCATGCAATCGTACAGGATGAAAGAGGCTATATCTGGGTTGGTACCGGATACGGACTGAACCGTTTTGACGGATCAAGTTTCAGACAATTTTATGAATATGACGGTTTAGCACATAACCGTATCCATTCTCTGTTTCAGGACAGGGAGGGCACGATTTGGATTGGCACTGAAACCGGAATATCTGTACTTCAACGCGATTCATTGATAACCCCCGAAAGCGTGAGGGCATTAAGCGGCTATTCAATCCTGGATATTTTCCAGGATCAATCAGGAAATTACTGGTTTGGCACAGATGGCAACGGAGCCTGGCGGCTTGATACCGAAAATGTACTGGTTTCTATTGATGAAACTTTCGGGCTGCCGATAGAACGGGTGAGATCCATCAAACAAACTTCAGATGGCGTAATTTGGATTGGTGCACGTGAAGGGCTTGTGAAAATTGACAATGAAGAAACCATCCATTTTATCGAAGATCACGGGCTTCCTGAACTCAGAATCAGAAACATTTATATTGATGATTATGACAGGCTCTGGATAGGGACAAGAGCCGGCCTGGTGAGATATGCGGATGGTTCTTTTGAAGTTTTCTGCGATGAACAGGGTTTGAATGACAGCCGGATTCAAACCATTACAGTAGAGTCACCCGACCGGATCTGGGTAGGCACTGAAAGTGGCATATCATTATTTGATGGCGAACGTTTCCGGAATTATTCAAGGGATGACGGTGTGCCGGCAGCCATTATTTATTCATCCATCAAAGACAGGGAGGGAAATATATGGTTCGGCACCCTCGGCGGCGGTATCACAATGTATGTAGGTGATTATTTTAAAAGCTATAATATCGATAATGGTCTCACCAACAATGTGGTGACAGGTTTTGCTGAGGATTCGGAATCAAACATCTGGATTGCCACCTATGGCGGCGGTGTACTCAGATTTGACGGAGAATCATTCCAGCACTTCAGTGAATCGGATGGCCTGATGGACAATAAAGTTTATGCAATTGTTCAAGACAGCAGGGGACGAATGTGGGTATCTACCAGAGATGGGATCAGTATTTATGAAAATGGAATTTTTACCGGCCTGGATCAGGAAACTTTTCCATTCAGGGTTGTAAGGAGGGTTTATGAAGATCCTGCAAATGATGTTTTCTGGATAGCAACCTATAATGACGGAGTAATCCTTTTAACAAGTGATGGATATGTGCAGCACCATACCGGAAACGGGTTTCTTCACAACACCGTAATGGACATTAAACAAGACACTGCAGGAAATCTTTGGTTTGCCACCTATGGCGGAGCAGCCGTTTTCGACGGCCATCAGTTTCGGTATTTCACTATCGCAGATGGGCTTCCAAGTAACGGGGTAATACACATTCATGTTGACCATGACGGTGACATCTGGTTTTCGACTTTCAGCGGTATTGCAAGGTATGACGGTGAACAAATTCAGGTTTTGAGGAATACTGGGGGTACTGAATCCATTTCCTATTTTACCATCCAGGACAATAATGGAGAATTTTATGTAGGGACAAACCGTGGCCTTTACTTTATTAAGCCTGAGATTCTTTTTTCAACAGAAGAACGAAGGGAATTACTGAGTAATTACCGAATTTTTAATCAAAACCAGGGCCTTATTGCCAATGAGCTGAATGCAGGAGGTTCTTTTGTTGCAAGTGACGGCTCAATCTGGCTTGGCACCGTGGAAGGATTAAGCCAATTTTTTCCGGAAAGAGTCCGGAAAAATACAGCACCACCCGGGCTGGAGTTTGAAGAAATCCTGGTGAGCGGTCAGTTGCTGCGTGCCGACCGGTCCTACCAATTACAACATGACCAGAACTTTGTTCAGTTTACCTTTACAGGCCTTAGTTATGAAGCTCCCGATCAGCTCATTTACGAATACAGGATGAGAGGCCTCGATCAGGGCTGGCAATTTACCCGTGAGAGGGTGGTTCGTTATCCATCGTTATCTCCCGGGCAATACGTATTTCAGTTACGCGCTTATAATGCCGATGGTATCATAAGTGCCAATGTTCTGAATTATTCATTTAAAATTTTGCCCCCATTTTACTATCAATGGTGGTTTTTAATCCTGACCCTTCTAGCAGCTGCTGGCCTTATCCTTTTTTTTATGAGATATTTCAAAATCAGAAAACAGGTGGATATTGAACGAATGAGGGTTCAGATAGCCAGTGACCTGCATGACGATGTTGGCTCATCGCTTACCGAACTCGCACTTCAAACAGACTTTCTGCAGGCGGGTAAGCTGAGTGATGAAATCAAACAGACCCTGCAGCAACTTGGAGAGCACAGCAGAAAAATAGTGAACAGCCTTGATGATATTGTATGGTCGATAGATGCTAGAAATGATACTGCAGGAGACCTGACTGACCGCATGCAGGATTATGTGAATCAGGTATTTGTAAATGAGGGTGTTGAAGTGCATTATCATTTTGACCAGCTCAGGATGCATGAAAAATTGCCTGTTGATGTAAAAGAAAATGTATACCTGATTTTTAAAGAGGCGGTTAATAATATTCTGAAGCATTCAGATGCAACACGTGTGGATATCATATTTTCGTTTTCGGGTAAAACATATGAGCTGCTTGTACGTGATAACGGTACACAGATAAAAAGTGATCGGAAAAGCGGACAGGGTTTGAGGAATATCAGAATGAGGGCTGAAAGAATCGGCTCAAAAGTTCAAATTAAAACAAACGAAGGATTCACGGTTCATGCAACCGGATCTATCAAATAGGAGAAAAAATGATTGAAGTGGGAATCGTTGAAGATAATGTGAAGATCAGAAACCTGATTCAGCGTTACCTTGACATGCAGGATAGCATGAGCTGTAAAATAGCTGTGGATTCAGTGGAAGAGATGCTGGAATACCTGAAGGAAAAACCACCGCCAAACGTTTTATTGATGGATATTCAGCTGCCGGGCATGTCAGGTATAAAAGGGATTGAGATCATAAAAAAAGAATATCCCGCTGTGGAAATTATCATGCTAACCATTTACCATGATTCCCATAAAATATTTGATTCACTCGTGGCAGGTGCTTCGGGTTACCTTTTGAAACATACATCTTTGCCTGAAATTAAAGAATCAATAGAAAACCTGGCCCAGGGCGGTGCCCCCATGTCGCCTCAGATTGCCCGGAAAGTAATCCAGTATTTTAACCAGCCCAAGCCGGAAAATAAATCCGAAAGTGGCCTGACGGCCCGGGAGCAGGATATTGTAAACGGATTGGTGGATGGATTGAGTTATAAATTAATTGCCGACCGTTTTGATATCTCTATTGATACCGTGCGCGCACACATTCGGAACATTTACAAGAAATTGCACGTAAACTCTAAAGCAGAGGTAATTGCAAAATCTTTGCGTGGTGAAATTTAGATTTTAATCCAGACACAAATGCTTAGCACCCATAAAGATATCAAAACAATAATTTTTTTAGATAAGAAACGCCATGTTTTGATGTTATCACAGTATCACATGGATATGTGATGTTGCAAATTGATTATTTTTAATAAATTATTAGTGGATAAAGACACTAATTGATACCGTAAGCCAGAGGCAGTTATGAAATTTTCAGCAAAATACCACCTCACAACATTAATTATGCTGGCAATGTTTATGTCAGCATGCTATACTCAACTCAGTACAGTAGAAACCCAGCGTTATCCCGACAGGGCTGAGCGTATAGCTTCTGACCGGGCACAATCCGGACAAGCGGCGATACAGCAGCGAACCGGTGAAATCGTTAATGAGGATGATTATGCTCTCGGATACGAGGACGGCTGGGAAGATGCTGAATCTTACCACTTTGTTGATTACGAAACGAGGGACTGGTATGCAAATTATGGTGCTGCACTAACTCATGACCGGCATTTCCAAAGGGTAGTGGTACATCATCATTACGGACGCGGTTTTCATTATGACCCGTTCTATTCCAGTTATTATTACCACCCGTTTCCGATTTACAGATACCCGAGATGGCACTTTAATCTAGGTTTCCATTATGGATGGGGGTATCACCATTCCTTTTATGGATGGCACAGTCCGTATTATGGTTATCATTCCTACTACAGGTATCCGACATACCCATATTACGGCGGCTACTGGGGTTACGGATATACCAGGCCATATTACGGTTATGTATTCTTTGCAGGTACGAGGTCAACCAGGCCGGTAAGGTATTACGGTCCTCGGTCAACAGGCCTTGCCTCAAGAGGTGTTCAAAATATTAATCGCACCACCCGCGCTGATTCAAGGGTTAGAAATGCAAACAGTGTCAGTACAAGAACAGACGCACGTTCTGCAGCACGAACCCAGCAGGCTAACAGGAATGCAAATGCAGATCGTACCCGCGGAACAACTTCAACGGTAAACAGGGGTACCAGTACCACCAACAGAGGCAGCGGTACAGTAAACCGTGGAAGTTCGAATACCAACAGAGGCAGCGGTACGGTAAACCGTGGAAGTTCGAATACCAACAGAGGCAGCGGTACGGTAAACCGTGGAAGTTCGAATACCAACAGGGGTAGTGGTACAGTAAACCGTGGAAGCAGCTCCAATACAAATCGAGGAACAGTGAACCGTAATTCTCAGTCTTCGAATAACAGAAGTACGGTGAACAGGAGTAATCAGTCCTCGAATACAAACAATAGCACGATTAATCGAAACAACCAGCAAGCACCCAGTCGCGGAACTGTAAACCGGAACAATGTATCTTCAGGAAACAGCGGTACTGTGAACAGGTCATCATCAACAAGCCGACAGTCTGCAACTGTAAATTCAAGGCAGCAAAGCAACCAGCGAACTGTAACTCAGCCTGTTAACAATAACCGTAACAATTCTGCAGTAAATAACAGCAGAGCTGCGGCTGACAGAGGTTCTCTTTCTGCTGGATCTGCCAACAGAGGAACTGCTACTGTGCAGCGACCTTCAACAAATCAGCAGAGGGCGGTGCAAAATATCAGAAACAGAGTCACTACAGATCGTAGCCCGAATGTTGGGTCAACTGGCAGGATTACCGGAAAACCTTCTTCAGGCAACCAATCCAGAAGCGCAACTCTTGGAAGAATCCTGAACAGTGCGGTTAACAGCGCGGTGAATCAATCACGTCCATCCACTGTAAATCGTTCATCAGGAACAAGTTCAGGGAACAGATCAACAGTGAATCGTTCCGGTTCAACTTCACGATCATCAGTGGGAACTGCCAGATCATCGGGCAGCAATTCACGATCTACGGTACGAAGCAGCGGAAGCTCATCTAACAGCAGGGCCGCAAGTTCGTCAAGAAGCAGGTCTTCAGGCAGCCGGAATTAAAGCCGGTAGCCTGTACAGCAGGTTTTTATGCACTATCTATAACCGTTATTTGTAACAACAGGAATCGTATGCGCAGAATCATCACAAATATTCTGATAGTCACCTTCAGTTTGATCATTGCCGGCCATGTAACAGCTCAGAACCCTAATAATGCTCTTTTGTATAGCAGCCAGGCAACACTTTTTGGAGACCAGGGGTCTGCCTCTGATCCTGTTTCCATTATTATGCCGGGTACGGCTTTTAAGTCAGGCTTTGGAGCATTTATTGACAACCCTGCAAGCATGGCGCTTCACAGGAGAAACTTTGGCGAATTTGGCTTTTCCTATCGCACAGTTGAGGAAGATGCAGTATTTATGGGTCAGCAACGTTTGCTTGATGACAGCCAAAGGGGAATTTCAAGTGCCGGATTTCTCTACGCATTGCCAACCGACCAGGGTAGTTTGGTATTCGGAGCTGGTTATACCCAGCATTCCATCTACAATCGTGCTCTTGCATTCAGGGCAAGAAACGAAAACAGCACGATAACCGACATGTTTAAATTTGACGGCTCACCCTACCAGGATATCGCATTTAATACATTTGCCACCGATTTTGGTGATGAATTCGAGGATTGGGATGAGTCAATTTTGAGGATAGGCTTCGACAGATATGGTGACTATCTGGGGATGAGGCAGCAGGGCGAAATATTTCAGCGGGGTTACAGTGGTGAATATTCCATGTTTTTTGCAACCGAATTCCAGGAAAACCTGATGATAGGCGGCAGTATAGGATTGTTGTCCGGCAGGTATCGTTACAACCGTGTTTTTCAGGAAGTGGATGAATTTAATGATTACAACAGCACCATCATCGATAGTAATGATGATGGTATTGGCGATACGGATATCGATAATATCCTGCTGGATGATCGTGTTAGCAGCAGCTTTGCAGGCTTCAGGGCAAGAGCGGGTATCCTTTATAAAATCTCGGATCATTTTCAGGCAGGTGCAAGCTTTACATTTCCCACCACAATTGAAGTTAATGAACTATTTGATGCGAATCTGAGAACGACTTTTAACAACGGTGTTGAGTTTTCCGACTTTACCGACAGTGAGTTTTCCTATAAGGTTAAATATCCTTCACGAACTTCGCTCGGCTTTGGAATTGTGAACCTTTCCGGTTTGTCTGCCTCATTATCTGCTGATTATGTGGATTATTCCAAAACCCGGGTTGATTATGGCAGCAGTGAATTTTTTGAAGATGAACTGGCGGAAAATGATTTCCTTGAAAGCGAATTCAGATCCGTATGGAGTTTCAGGGGTGGGATATCTTACGATCTGAGCCCCGACTTTTCACTCAGAGCCGGTTACAGTTACCTGCCGGGCCGTTTTTTAAATGGTAATGATGACCGCTCAGTATATGCACTTGGCGCAGGATTTTCGTTAAGCAGAAATCTGCGTCTTGAATTTGCAGCTCAATACACGGAGTGGAATGAGATTTCTGCCGTCTATGAATACGCCCGCTACAACTATTCATCTTTGCCTGATAATTTACCGGCAATGAGTTTCAGTTCAGAAGATGCAAACCGATCGGCAGAAAGAATACAGATTCTCGGAACAATCAAATTCAGTTTCTGATATACCTTTTTTTCTGAGTATTCAAGGCAGGAAGTTTTTAGCCACTAAGACACAAGGGCACAAGGGTGCACAAAGTTTTAATGATTGCCTGTGTGATACCCTCGTTGGCGGATAAATGCTTTTCACATCTTCATCCGACTTCGAGAGGTACAGGCTTGAAATAACATTTTTTTAGCTTCCCGGTTTTCTTGGATTCACACTTAAAATAGCTGTTTTAACGTGGCGTACAAGGTTGGCGGTGGTACTTCCCATCATCAGATAGTTGATGCCCGTTCTTCCTACCGTTGCCATAACTATAAGGTTATAGTCGTGCTTTTGAACATGATTATAGATTGCTTCGTGGGGGGTGTCTTGTGTTACGATAACTTTCTCATGAACCTGTTTAACGATATCATTGAAATGTTCTCTTTTGAGAAGCTTGAGGCGTTCTTCACGAATTTTTCTTAGTGACAGATCCTTCTCTTTTTCATCAAACTGGTCGAAACTTAGAACGTGGATCAGGTCGATAGTGCCACCTGTTTTTTCGATGATTTTCCTTGCATACGGGTAAGCAAAGGCTGCATTATCTGAAAAATCGGTCGTGAGCAGAATGCGCTCAAATTTGCCGACTTCGGATTCATTTTCAACAATCATTACCGGAGTATGCGCAAGCCTGAGTACTTTTTCGGCTACCGACCCGAGCAAAAGCCGGCTGAAGCCGGTGCGTCCGTGGCTGCTCATGATAATGTAGTCAAAGTCTTCCGAGGTATCGATAATGCCTTGTGCGGCATTTCCAAGTCCAATGACCGGAGTACTCAGCCGCTCGCTGGCAATGAATTGTGCCGCGATATCCGCGGCGCGGTCATGAAGTGTCTGTTCGAGATCCTCGAACTTCTGGTACATCTTGGAACTCATCCCAAGTGCATACGGCTCATCAAGTTCTGAGATAGGCAGGTGGGAATAATAAGGGGTAACCATCCCGTTGAAAACTTCTGCAAATTTATCAGCTACTTCGAGTGCTTTTTTGCTTCGTTCGGAAAAATCGATCGGTACAAGAATTTTCATGACAGTAGACTTTAGTTTAATGGAGTTTGAACTCATATTTATACTGTAATTTGCCCAAAAAACCATTAAACGTAAAGAGATTTTTTTCCTCTATTTGGCTGGCTTTTGGGTGAACGTTGAAATGGTTTGTTTTTCCTTTTCAGGAAGGTTCTATTTTGAGAGAAAATACCTGGATATTTTCAGTAGTAGCCTGTTTTGTGCAACGCATGATCCTGATATGAAGCTTCTGTACCGGTCATCTGCTGAAAACAATCCGCATCGCGGATGACCGATTTGATAGGCCCGCGAATTCCCCGAAGGGATCGCTTTGCGGTATTCCAGGTGCTGGATGCGACAAAGACATAGTTAGTACCGTAGGTACGTCCGAAAAGAGTGCTTGAGGTTTATTCGACAACAGTGAATCGTTCGTGCCTACGGCACTAAACCATTGTTTATGTTGACCAAACCCGGAATGAATTCCGGGGCTATAAGATCGGACGTGCCTCCGGCACTGGGTGCTATAATATATGGTATATCTCCGGCACTGGGGGGTTATGGCTGAGCTTTTGAATGTGTTACAGATTATGATTCATACAGCAAAATCGTTGAATTCAAGTCCATAAAAAAGGATAGATGTCGGTTTATACTTAAAGGAAACTCTGGGTATCAAACTGGCGTAGCCATGCCACACATCATAACCCCGCATTTCAATGTGGGTGATCAGCTGTATCTCAACCCCAAAAGTGCCACTGGTACAGCCGGTATGTCAAATAAACAAATGGCCGGCTTATTCAAACAAGGCGTAAATAAAAACCTTGGGCTACTTTTTGCCTTGTCCCAAAATGGGATCCCCCCCGACTCATCCCTCTTGCTGTTTCCTTTTCAAGATCCAGTATATGATTGGCGGTGCGATTAGGATAGCGATAAAAACATGCCCTGTATGGATATAAAATAACCCCGCCAGCAGCAGGCATAATATCAAGACGATAATTGATATAAGCCAGACAGTTTGATTGGTTGTCATGTTTTTCAAGTTATCAGGTTGTTTCCAGTCTCAGTATTTCAAGGGGTGAATGTTTGAAGATATGCCGGCTTCCGCTCCATCCAATAATAATTGCCGAAATCATGATGATGCCTGTGATGAGAATCAGCGTAAATACATCGGGAACAAATGTGATGTCGAAGTAGAAGTAGGCAAGCCCCCAGCTTGCTGCAATAGCGAGTAAGAGGCCGGTGAGGCTTGCAAGCAGGCCCAGAAGGCCGTATTCAATGGTTTGTATGCTGCCAACCTGTGATTTCCCGGCACCCAGGGTTCGCAGTAATACAGATTCCTTCGTACGCTGTTTACGGCTGATGGCAATAGAACTCGCCAGTACAATAAACCCGGTGAGTATACTGAACAAGGCCATGAATCGGATGGCCAGAGCCACTTTTTCCAGGAATTGGCGAACACTGTCGAGAGCAACGGAAATGTCGATGGCAGAAATGTTGGGAAAACGGTTTACAACTGCCTCTTGTATCGCAAAAATATCATCTCTCGAATCCGTTCGAACAGTGACCGCATAAAATTGCGGGGCAGGCTCAAGCACACCTTCCGGGAAAACCACGAAGAAATTGGGTTCAGGCCGCTGAAAATCAACTTCCCTGACACTTGCGACCACTGTGTTAACAGGAACACCCTGAACGTTAAAGCCAATTGAATCTCCCACCTCAAGCTGCAGCTCTTCCTTGATTTGGGTAGATATCGAAATGGGTACAACGCTTCCGATACCCTCAGCTTCCGAAATCCATTCACCCTCAATGATCGTTTCCGCTTCAGTGAGGTGTCCGCGATAGGTTACACGATATTCCCTGCCAAGCGCCCATCCCCCGATGTCCATCGTTGTGTCGGCCCTGATTTCTTGAACAGTCATGCCTTTTCTGCTTGCAAGGCGCATGGATACAATGGGTACATTAATCATAACGATGCCATTTGCTTCTTCAATCGTTGCGATAAGCTCCTGGTTCTGGTCAGATTGAATGTCGTAAAAAACAAGATCCGGCATGTTTTCACCCGTCTCAAAACTGATACGCTGCAAGAGCATATCCTGAGAAAGGTAAAGTATACCGATGAGCAGCATTCCCATTCCCAGTGTGGTTACTAGCATGGAAGTTTGATTGTTTGGCCTGAACAGGTTTGCCATTCCCTGTCTGACGGTATAGGAAAATGTCTTGAGGCGCATTTTTTTTACCCCGGCAATAAGCAGCGCGGCAACACTCCACAAGAGAACTATGAATAGAATCAGGCTCAGGGTAAAGATGAAGGCAATCATAAAGCTGTTGGTAAGCAAGCCTACTATAACGACAAGAAATGAAAGTGAAATAGCAAGTGTGGTCGCCTTCACTTTTTTAGAGAGTGCGCCTATCGGCGAAAAATCGGTATTTCGAAGAGTGAGTAACGGTGATATGGTGCTGATAGCAGCCAGAGGCAGCAGGGAAAAGATAACACTCACAAGAACACCGGTCACCAGGCCGAGTGATACAGCCTGTATAGATACCTGCTGAACAATGGCAATGGGGAGCAAGTCAGTAAATAGGTTAGGGATGAAAAACTGCAAAAATATACCGATAGCAGTTCCTGCCAATGCACCAAAAAGGCCAAGGAAAGCTATTTGAATTGCAAACGCTGCCAATATTTTTTCTTTCGTCATTCCCAGACAGCGCAAAGTAGCCACCGCACTGCTTTTGCGTTTAATGTATACATAAATGGCACTCGACACACCCAGGCCTCCAAGCAGCAGGGCGATAAATGCAATGAGGCCAAGGAATTTTGCAAGGTTATCTACAATTGACTCAAAATCTTGCTTGCGGGTTTCAACCGTTTCAATTCGAACCCTGTGTTCTCTTGAAAGCGGACGAAATGCTTCAACAACAGAGGTAGTCATTTCTTCTGATTCGAATCCGAAATATTCTTTATATGTAACGCGGCTGCCGCGGTCTAAAAGTCCCGACCCTTCCAATATCCCTTTTTGTATGTACACTCTCGGGCCTATCAGGGAAAATGCTGCTGCCTCACCCGGCACACTAACCAAAGCACCTTCAACCGCAATATCGATTCCGCCTACACGAATCGTATCACCAATGGATATACCAAACTGGTTCATGGCAGACTGTTCTACCAGCGCCGTATTTCGCTCCTGGTATTTGTGTGCCGCTTCAGCGGGTTCTGTTGTAATGGTTCCGTAGATGGGAAAGGGACCGTCTATAGCCCGGATCTGTGAAAGCCGGCTTACGCCATCGGGGTGATAAGTTACCATTGAATTGAACTCGACTGCTGTGGCGGTGCTGCCGCCGATGGAGTCGATAAAAGATACAACCGGTTCAGGGAAGGGATTCGTGGCTCGAAGTTCAATGTCGGCACCAAGAAGCTCGCGGGCCTGATCATCTACGGTTAACAATACATCGTTCCGGAAAGACAGAATAGCCACCAGTGCGGCTACACCTGCAATTACAGATGAAGAATAAAGAAGAAGGCTCCTCCATTGAGGCCGGGCATCGCGCCAGGCAAGTTTCCAGCTGAATGGGCTAAAAAATTCGCGGATGAAATTCATGAAAGCACTTCCGCTGTAGTTTTATTGGGCTGGCGATTTGCAAACATTTCATCGGAAATGATATGGCCGTTTTTCAATTCTATGACACGGTCGCATTTTGCGGCAAGGTCGCGGTCGTGGGTTACAATGATCAGGGTTGTACCCTGATCCCGGTTTAACTCATAAAGGAGCTGTTCAATCTGAGAACCGGTTTCACCGTCAAGATTTCCGGTAGGTTCATCCGCAAATAGTACTGCGGGCTTGTGAATAAATGCCCGGGCAAGGCCAACCCTCTGTTGTTCACCACCCGAAAGCTGATTTGGATAATGGTGCGTACGTTCGGCCAGCCCCACACTTGCGAGGAGGTTAAGCGCCCTGCTCTCTACTTCATAATAGGGTACTCCCCGCAGCTCTATAGGCACCATTACATTCTCGAGTGCGGTAAGGGTAGGAATCAGTTGAAAAGACTGAAATACAAATCCTATTTGTTCGTTCCTGATTTTTGACAACTGTGACTCACTATATGATGAAATTTCCTGCCCGTTCAGCGTAACACTGCCTGAGGTTGGTTTATCAAGTCCGGCACAGAGGCCAAGAAGTGTCGTCTTTCCGCTGCCTGAAGGGCCAACGATGGCACATGTCAGCCCTTTTTCAATATTGAATGAAACATTATTTAATACAGTAAGGGAATGGTCTCCGCTTTTAAATGTTTTGGTAAGGTTCTTAACGGAAAGTATTGAGCTGTGGGTCATTCTGCATAATTTTAGATGAAACAAAACGTATAACAAAATGGTTATAACAAACCATTCCGTAAATTAGAAATTCATTTTGACAAGATATTAGAACGCATGAAGATAATGAAAGTTACATTTTATTTGATGGGTTTGTTGATAGCATCAGCGGCAATGGTACAGGCACAACAGGCTAAAACCATTCTTTTTTTTGGAGACAGCATTACGGCCGGTTATGGACTTGAAGAAGAACAGGCATTTCCGGCTTTTATCCAGAAGAAACTCGATGAGAACGGCCATCGCTACCTGGCAGTCAATGCGGGGCTAAGTGGAGAGACATCAGCCGGGGGGCTGCGCAGGATTGACTGGGTACTGCAGCAGCGTGTCGATATTTTTGTATTGGAACTTGGGGGAAATGATGGCTTAAGAGGAATTGATCCGCGCAGTACGAAAGAAAATTTACAGGGAATTATGGATCGGGTGAAGGCGAAATATCCCGATGCTGATATTATCCTTACCGGAATGGAAGCACCGCCAAATATGGGAGGCAACTATACCGGGGAATTTCGAAACATATTCTCTGATCTTGCACAGGCCAATGATGTAGTTTTTATGCCATTTATTCTTGAAGGTGTAGCCGGCGATCCTGAACTCAATCTGCCGGATGGCATACATCCTACCGAAGAAGGGCACCGCATTATTGCGGAGAATTTGTGGGTTGTGATAAAGGATGTACTGTAAGTTTGTGATCCGGATTTAACGTACGCCGGAAAGCCCCTGAAAAACAGAATAACAGACGAACGGACGAACCGATTAACAGAGTAAGTGGAGGCAGTTTTTCGGTAAGGCCATCATGTAGGCCGGAGAGCTTCTCCGGCTAGGAAAGCCCCTGGATAACAGAAGAACGGACGAACCGAATAACCGATTAACAGAGTAAGTGGGGGGTAGTTTTTCGGTAAGGCCATGTAGGCCGGAGAGCTTCTCCGGCTTGGAAAGCCCCTGAATAACAGA
>SKKO01000141.1 GCA_007123715.1 Balneolaceae bacterium
TCGATCAGGTTTCTCTTATTTCCTGAAATCCAGGCTCGGGGTCAGTTTTAAGGAAGCTTTCTATCCGTCAGCTAAAGCAGACGGCAATTGTGTTGTATTAAGTTTCCCTCCCCTTCGATATTTCCCGTTCACTGTTTGATACCCGATACCTGATCTTCCATCTTACATACTTCGCATATCTGCAATCGGATATCGAAAATCGCATATCAAATGTTCCTGCCATGAACCCCTCGGCCAGGTAGGTGCTCCCCCGCACCCCGCTTCAACGCTGTGCACACAACAGTTCAATGCCAAAGGCATCCCTTTGGGACAATTCAACAGTCTCACAGTTCCTTACTTCCCCGGATCATAAACGGCTACACCAATTCCGGAATCTCCCATTCCGTAGTACAAAAACCATTTTCCATCCAGTTCTGCCAACCCTTCAATAAAAACCACGTTTGGAATCTGTCCGTCTATTTCCGTTTCAAGGTCTGGTTCCATAAAAAAATCATCGGAACGTTTTAGCAGTTGTGTGGGATCATTGATATCGAACAAGGCTTGGCCTGTTCGGTAAACCAGGCCTTCATCTGCAGAGTTATAAAGCATCAGTATTCCGTGTTCAGTAATCAGCGGTGTTGGGCCGGGTTCCACAAGGCGGCTGTCGAACATGCCTTCACGCGGCCTCATGACCGGTTCTTCGATAGGCGTCCAATTGATCAGGTCTTCAGACCATGCTACCCAGATATTGGTATCACCAAAGTACATCCAGTAACGGCCGTTAATTTGCCGGGGAACAATCGCTCCCGCCTTGGTCCATCCTAGTTCCGGCAAAATCAACCCATGCCTTTCCCAGTTCATCAGGTCTTTTGAAGAAGCCAGTGCCTGCCGGGCCGTTTCTCCGTCATAGGCCGTATATGTCAAATAGAATGTATCATCGATTTTGGCAATTCTGGGATCCTCTGCTCCTCCCGGCAATTCCCACTCTGAAACGGGTTCATAAACCGGAACAGGATGCCGGTCAAATTGATAGCCATCGGTACTGGTTCCCAAACCAATTCTCGATGTACCATTCCAGATACCGATTCCGGTGGAATCTTCTGCCCTGTACAGCATATAGATGGTTTCACCGTCTGACCATGCCGCGGGATTGAAAACGTCTTTGGCTTCCCAGCTATCACCCTGAGGTGTTATGATCGGGTTACCTCCATATTTTACAAAAGGCCCCATTTGCCAGTCGGGGTCAGTATGCTCTGTGCAGGCCATAATGAGTATACTGATGATGGTAATCGAAAAAAGGCTTCTGAACGTCATAAAACCGGGATTTATATTCATGGATACAATCTGTTTTAACTACCAAGATAACATAAGCGTGGTATAAATTTACATGAAGCCCTTAAAATTTGGCATTCCAGACATTCGGGCTTTGCTGAATAATTTTGTTACCCTGCTTTTACGTAAACAATACACCTGTTTCCCGAAGCACAACTGCGTAAGATGGATCCACTTCAAGTGATACGCTTGCAGTATTTTAAAGGATATATACTGTAAGAATCACGTGCAAAAACAGGCTGTTTCACGATCAAAGCGGGTATTATTCTTTCATTTTTAATCTTAGCTCCTCTCTGTCCCCTTCGCGGTTTCCCCCGCATCCCATAAGGGGTTTAAAGTTTAAAAATTGATAAAATCGGGTCGTTTTTATACTGTTTTTGGTATCATTAAGAGATGTGAGCTTATAAAAAAACCGCCTGAATATTGGTAATACTAAACAATTCCAGTCATGTTCATCACTCAGGCTGCGTCTGGTCACAGTTGAAGTTTTTGAATGATTTGGCGAATGATTTTTTAAAAGGCTCCAGTAATCATTGATCTATCACTCAAAAAATATTATGAAAGTATTGTTCTCTTTTTTGCTATACGGATTCATGTTTTCCGCTGCATTAACTGCACAGGATCAAAACAACGATGACAAATGGGACATCACCACCCATCGTGCTGATTTCACCGAAGTTTCATTTGAAACCGGTGAAGGTACCTGGATGAACCTGGATGTAAGTCCGGACGGGGAAGAAATTGTATTCGACTTGCTTGGCAACATCTATATTTTACCTATATCCGGCGGTGAAGCCCGGGCGATACGTGAAAGCCTGGCCTATGAAATTCAGCCGAGATTCAGCCCGGATGGCTCAAAAATTTTGTTTACCAGTGATGCGGGTGGTGGTGACAATGTCTGGGTGATGAACCGCGATGGTTCAGATGCACGTCAAATCACATCCGAGGATTTTCGGCTGCTGAATAATGCTTTCTGGCTGCCCGATGGTAACTTTTTTGTCGCTAAAAAACATTTCTCATCCACACGGTCACTCGGCGCCGGCGAAATCTGGATGTACCATATATCCGGAGGTAGCGGCATTCAATTAACAAGCCGTCCGAATGACCAGCAGGATAAAGGACAGCCCTTTGCCTCCCCCGATGGAAAATATGTGTACTATAGCCAGGATGTGTATCCGGGCGGGATGTTTCAGTACAACAAAGACCCGAACAGCCAGATTTACGTCATCAACCGTTACAACCTTGAAAAAGGTGAGATTGAACGGGTTACAGGCGGAGCGGGCGGCGCCATCTCGCCCACCCTGTCACCGGATGGCAGAAAGATGGCATTCATCAAGCGTGTCCGTACAAAAACCGTCCTGTTTATCCGCGATCTTGAGACCGGAATGGAACGGCCTGTTTTTGATAACCTCAGCAAAGACCAACAAGAAGCCTGGGCCATTTTTGGACCTTATACCAACTTTAACTGGACACCTGATGGCTCACACCTGGTTTTCTGGGCACAGGGAGGCATTCATAAACTGAATGTGGAGACACTCGCTGTTGAACAGATTCCATTCGTTGTAACGGTAAATCATAAAATTGCTGAAGCCGTCAGATTTGAAATTGATCCGGCACCCGAAACGTTCAGGGCAAAGGCTATTCGCCATGCCGTTACATCTCCCGATGGCAGCACGCTGATTTTCAATGCGGCCGGTTATCTTTGGAAAAAGCCGCTTCCGGATGGTACCCCTGAGAGATTGACACATGAAACAAATCTGGAATTTGAACCGGCTTTTTCGCCAGACGGAAGCAGGATTGTTTATGTAACCTGGAGTGACACGGAGCTCGGGGCGATCAAATTGCTGAATCTGAGGCAGCGAAATGCACGTCCGCAGATCATTACAAGCCAAAAGGGCATTTATCGTGAACCATCTTTTTCTCCCGACGGCCAAACCATCGTATTCAGGCGGGAATCGGGAAACAATCACCAGGGTCATGCCTACACTCTGAACCCCGGTATCTATGTAATGCCGGCAAACGGCGGGGAGAAGAAAAAACTTCACGGCAGCGGTGCAACCCCCCTGTTCAATTTTGACGGAACACGTATCTTTTATCTCGGAGGTTCATATCTGTCACGCCAATACCGTTCAATGGATCTGAACGGGCAGGATCATCGCACCCATTTCATCTCAACCTATGCCAATCATTTTGTACCGAGCCCCGATAATCGATGGGTAGCGTTTAACGAGCTGTTCAAAGTTTATGTGGCTCCCATGCCAAATGCAGGAACGGAAATTGACTTGAATGCCGGTACTTGTGCGATACCTGTAACGCATGTGGCGGAGGATGCCGGAATCAGCCTGCACTGGTCTGATAACGGAGGTAAACTACACTGGACCCTTGGGGATGAGTACTTTTCAGTTGAGTTGCAGGAAGCGTTCGATTTTTTGAATGGTGAAAAGAATGAAGCACTGCCACTGGGAACCAACCAGGGCATATCCATTGAACTTGATCTGCCTGCTGATATTCCATCAGGAACCATCGCTTTTACCAATGCCCGAATCATCACCATGAACGGTGATGAAGTGATTGAAGACGGTACCATCATCGTATCGGAGAACAGGATTGTTACTGTTGGCACATCCGATACTGTGCCGGTTCCGGATGGCGCCCATATTGTTGATGTAACCGGCAAAACCATCCTGCCGGGGCTGGTGGATGCTCATGCCCATGTTGGCAACTTCCGGCACGGTATAAGCCCGAACCAGCAATGGGAGTATTTCGCAAACATTGCCTACGGTGTAACCACCGCCCATGATCCCTCCAGTAATACCGAAATGATTTTCTCCCAGGCCGAGATGGTACAGGCAGGCAACATGATTGGCCCGCGGATTTTTTCGACAGGAAGAATTTTATATGGTGCCGAGAGTGATTTAAAAGCGATTATTAACAGCCTTGACGATGCCCGTTCGGCCATTCGAAGGACCAAAGCATTTGGTGCGATCA
>SKKO01000296.1 GCA_007123715.1 Balneolaceae bacterium
GGGTAGCCAAAAAAGCCAGGTGATGGTGCGCATCACCCGGGTATCGGAAGACAGCTACCAGGAAGAACACCTCCAGCATTTCAAATTTGTGCCCCTCATCGGTGAAAAAGGCTGGGATTAATCAGACTAAAGAATACAAGTGATAAAGTGTAAACAGCCTCTCCCGACACCTGCCCCCAAGGGATTCCCATGGCAAAGGACTTTTACTTCGCGTTAAAAAAATAAGCGCTTCGATCCAGGCTTTTCAAGGTCACTTTTTAACTGCTAAACACAGCCTGCACTTTGGGTTTTAGCCTATAGATGCAATTCTTAGTATTCAGGCCCCCTTCTAATATCAACACTATTGTAATGCCATATACCCCGGGCAATTTTTTATCCATCACCTGATTCTGCCTCAATAAAATCCGTTAGTTGAAATGGATTTGTTCGTGTAAAAGAAGCCGGCAAGGGATTATTCCATTGTCTGTCCAGGCTGAAATCAAATCGAATTCGAAACCGCAAATCTCTGTATTCGCTCAAATCAGGATGAAAATATAACAATGTTTCAAGGTCTATTTGAGTGATTTCCACCGGCACGATTTCACCCGGTTCAAGTGTGGTTAAACAGAGACAATAACAGACCGGAAAGCCTTTGGCATCTATAATCAATCCATCCTGATTCAAAACTTCAAGCACTTTTGAAAAGCAGGTGTTATAATAAAGGCTTTTATCGGAGTTATTATTAATATGAACTTCGATGGTTTCATCTTTATGAATGTTGTAAACCTGTTTATCTGTTTGAATGGAGAGGATTTCACCTGTATGTAATCCGGAAAAATTCCAAAAGTCACATCCCTGCATAAGAAACACCGGAATCAGAAGTTTGAATAAAATCTGATTGTTCATTTTCATTTTCTACATTTGCTTAAGAACAATGATTCGTTTTGCACCGGTTTGTGTTGGATATGATAACATATGAATTCCGGTAGACCAGGCCCAAACAATCTGGTCTGTTTTTAATTCATCCACACCTATTTCAAGGTGCGAATTTTTACCAGTTTGCCTGAACAAATCTGATTGTTCAGATATAGTGTACCAGGTTTTTTTGCCGCCGGGGTCAAGTGGTTCTGTCACCTCTACATTCTCCTCAACAAGAATCCTTTTGCCGAATTCCCCGGTTTCAATCCGGGCAATGATTCCAACTATTGAGTCGGTCTCTGTTGCATTTAATGGTGATAATGAATTGGATACTGTTTCTGTGCATCCGATGAGTGAAATAAGCATCAGGCTTACGATAATGATGACAAGATATCTTTCCTGCATAAGATCACCAGCTAAAATTGAATTGAATAACTCACTGCCGGAACCACACTGCCAGGCTCAAAAGGATGAGTATTTAAATAGGTGACGTCAACCCCTGATGCAGATTGCACTGTCCCGGTACTGTTCAGCAGATGGTGTCCGGCACGAACAATACTCACCACCCCCACCGCGATTTTACCTGCAGCCACGCCGGTGCGCAGGTGATTGGTTTCGGTCACTTCGGTTACCAGGCAGGTCATCATGCATATTTGAGGGCTTTTTGGTATTTGATAGACCCGTGCACTGCGGAGGTTGAGCGTACCGATAAGTACGGATGCCGATCCGGCAGCCAGGCCAAACCAGTGGTTGTGTTGCGCATTTCTGAACATCCAAGGGTTGTGTGATGAATTACTGATGTAAAGCGCATTGCCACCCGCTATGAGTGCAGACCCGATTCCGTAAGATGCGTTAATACGGTTCCGGTTTTCCTTCACTTCTTCGGTGACGATGGTTCCGTATTGCGGCTGAATCATGGCCAGCTCTTCAATGGTAAATCCCGATTCTTCGACCCATTCCATGAAAAGTGGATGATTGATCTCCGGGATATAGGAGTATTTGAAAACCTTGTTCACCTTCTCGGCGACTTCACGCCCGGCTGTCTTTTCTATCATCCAGCCCACTGCACAGATGCGTCCGTCGTCACTGATAAAAGTAGGCCTGCGGTTATCGGGGTGTCCATCGTTATAAGGAAACTCTTCTTCAAGGATGTAATCGCGAAGTAAATCAAGACCTTTAATACGGTTAATCGCCTTTTCTGTTGTGAGATGATCCATCGGACGGTTTCGTAAAATGCCTTCCACATAATCGAGATGAATACGGATGCGGATTTGATCGGGTACATTTTTTCCGGGTTCTTTGCCATAAAGGCTGATGTAGCTTTCATCCCCGATAACGGAATTGATGGCCCCGTTTGCAGGTACTTCATTACCACTCATCCACAATAGAACTGCAATCGTGAAAACGAGTGGAAATGCAAGCACGAAAGAATATGAACGTCTCATAGCATGTTAGATTTGGTGAACATTTATAAATATATACACATAGGAAGAGGAGAGTACCTATTGGAGTGTGATCAATAATACGACTTGCAGCCATCAGATGAGTTTTTCGAAAAATGAGTCATTTAAGCAGAATGGGATGATCCCGGGTATACTAGTCAGCTGACTCTGCTGCCGTTTTAACTTTGTTTTGCTGAGTAAAAAAATTTCCCAACGTGGGGAAAAGATGAGCGCTTTGCGGGATATTGGAGCTTGGTGAGTTACGATCGTAGCGTTTGCCGCGTGTGAATCCGGACTGGTGACGTGAGAATGATGAAATGACGTTCTTCTTCTAACCATACTTTTCCGCTTGAAATGACACTGGTAAATATTCTCTAAATAGCTGTTTATAGATCATTACCTGCATTCCAGTGCCAACGGCAGGAACCACATCTTAACCCCGCAATTTTATTGCGGGTTTTAGGCATACCAAAGAAAGAGTGAGTGTCATTAGGCACGGTTCACAATTAGATGAGCTCTGAAAATTGGAAGCTCTCATCATATTCAATTTCATACAATTATCTTTAAATTGAACTTTAGGATCGAGAGAGATAGTACATGTTATACTACGCCAAATGTCGGCATTGCCGAATGGCACTTTCGGGGTTTGGTCGGGTTTGAACACCCACATTGAAATGTGGGGTTATGATGTGCGGCATGGCTACGCCATTAGAACACGTTAGCCTGATCATGGCATGTAAACTGAAATCAAGAGTAACTATAAAAGACTATGAATTCATTAGAGTCATGTCACTGGTTGCCCCTAATTTTGCCCCAACTGCATGCTACCATATCAGAGGTGACAGTCCAAAAGTTCCCTCACCGAAAAAAAGTCGGGGCCAATTGTGGCTTGAGAGGGGATATGTGCAGATGAAAGCGCAAAGCGCGATTCATCAAACGAGGGGTGTGTTCGTAAAGATGAAAGACGTTGATTTATGAAAATTAAGGCACTTTTTACAAATCTGTCATCGGTAAACTGGCAGGCGGACGAGTCGACCCATAATCATCTTATTCAATGGTTACTTATTCTAAGAACTCGTCCGATGAATTTCTTCATCTCTTTCAAGCTTTAAACGACAAAGGTTTTGTTGAAAAAATCAAACTCCCGTTTATCAATATGGAGCCACGATTCCGTTAAGTTCACCGGCAAATCGAACAATGCCGTTCTTGTAAACTTTGAATACGGAATTTCCACCGTAGAACCGGAAAATAAGATGATTCTCATACACATCGGCTTCAATATCTTTTCTGAAACCGGCATAAAACACCGGCTCGGGTGCGGCGCTGTTAATACCTTCAATTTCCTGCAACAGTTCACCCGTGGCATAACCGTTTAATAACTGCGCAGTTCGTAATCTCGCCAGTGAAAAAGAAAAGGCATCTAATTCATGGTAAACAACCAGTTCATAACCGAAATGATTGGTCAGTGTGTCGAGTTCCTGATTGCCTGTAATGGCTACTCCCATTCTCCAGGCATCGATCCATCCGGCAGCTGCGAGTGTGTCAGCAGTTACGAGAATTTCGTATGGACTTAAGGGCTGAACTGCCTGAATATTCATTTTGTGCACAACAAGTTTTGACCTGGGATGGGAAAAATTAACAATGTGAATCAGTCCGTTGTAGAAAAGGTCTGCCAGTTGATCGGGGATTTCAAGCATACCGGGATGGTGATCACGGACATGGTGAAGAGCCAGTTTCTTTGCGCTTGTTTCATAGTGCTCTCTGATAGTTACGGGAATATGTGAATCGTTGCCTTCAACAATAATTCCATCGTTCTCCCAATCAATCATTTCAAAATCTCCCGGAATAACAGAATCAATGCAGGAGTTCAGAATCAGTCCGGCTACCAACAAAAAAATCGTAATCAGTATCTTAAGCAGGTGTAGCGTTTTCATCAGAATAGTCATTAAGTTAAA
>SKKO01000139.1 GCA_007123715.1 Balneolaceae bacterium
CAAATACTGCCAAAAATAAAATAATTCGAATAAAGGAAATAAGCACAGTTGTTAACAGTATAGAGTTTTAGAAAGGACGTTTATCAGCAACATGTTGGTCAAGCTATGCTGATATTGTTTTAAAATAATGAATCCCCAAATGATTCATCAAAACCTTTAATAAAAAAATAAGCTGTTACCCCCCCTACAGAGATAACAGCTTATGTAATGTTTCACCTTTCCAATAAATGGTTGCCCGGATTGGTTACCGGGCTTTCTGTGTTAATAGCCCGGATTTTGTACTAAAAGGCTATTACGGTTCATCTCTTCGAATGGTATCGGTGAGAAGTAATGGCTGTCGTTCCAGCCTCTTTGCTGAACCAGCCTGTCAACAGCATAGGTGTAGCTGTGATAGGTACTTCGGTCTCTTCTATCCGCCGCCTGTGCTGTGATGGTAATTCCGTAAGCATCTTTCATTACCTGCGGAGCAATTTTCCAGCGACGAATGTCGAAATATCTGTGTTCTTCACCAAACAGTTCCACGCGTCTTTCATTCTGATAACGGCGTACCAGGGCATCACCGCTGTCTGTAACATCCGGCATGCCGGCTCGTTGCCGTAATAAATTCAGGTATGTACGTGCTTCCTGCTCATTACCCAATCCAATGTTTGCTTCCACATAGTTAAGGATAACTTCAGCATACCGGAAATAGGGATATGGTGTTTCCTGACGCTGCTGTGGCGGCATGGTCGGATCCATGAACTTCCTCAGGTAATAGCGCGAGTAGCTGCCGTTCCAGTCTTCGATAGGCCCATTGCGTGTATCCACACCGCTAAATTCACCTGCAGGGGTGGTTACGGTCTGGAAGGTCTGAATATGACCGAATGCATCATGGGGTTCCCGGAAAGAAGGTGGAGTTACCCACGGCGCACCATCAAAAAGGATGGAAGCGTATAAACGAGGATCACGGTTTTCGTATGGAGCCGCTGCATGTGCAGGGTTGTTCCAGTCGAATGCTGAACCATCGGCCATTTCATAAGCGTCCACAATTGCCTGGATCGGTGTATTACCGGCCCAGCCACGGTATCCGTTCGGACCGTTGAACTGGTGAGGGAGCCATCTGTCGTTCCAGTCACGAGAACCTACAAAGTAACGGGCCATAATATTTTCTTCATGGTCTTCGTTCACGATGAAGATCTGCTCATAATTTACTGCAGGATCATCATGCCTGTTAAACAGTTCGTAAGCACCCAAATCCATCACAGCTCTTGCGGCATCGCGTGCACGCTGGTGGCGGGCCTGTTGATTGCCTGAAGTATAACCGGTGAGCTCCGGGTTTGACCCTGTTGGATTGGCATAAAGGTCACTCGCTGCTAACGTAAGAATTCTGGACTTCAGGGCAAGGGCTGCGCCGCGTGAGGTTCTACCTAAATCCCGTGGTACAATTGGCAGTAAAGCGGCTGCTTTTTCGGCTTCCTCTACCACAAAGTTTACGCTTTCTTCGAATGTATTACGCGCGACTTCGAAATCATCGTCCAAACGAAAAGCACGGGTAATCAGAGGAACGCCGCCATAAGCTCGTACAAGGTTATGATAGAAGTAGGCCCTCAGATAAAGAGCTTCACCTTTCACATTATTTTTAAATGCTTCCGGAACTTCCGCTGTCTCAATATTATCCAGCATGATGTTCGTCTGCCTGATAGCCGTGTAGAGATGCCCCCAGCGGAAATGCTGGAGATCGCCGCGGCTGAAAGCACCAATATTACTTGCACCGGAAATACCCTGAACAATTTGTTCAGTTCCGTATCCATGGATAAAATGGGAATTGTCTGATAACGACTCGAGCATTACCTCATCCAGCCCATGGTGCATTCTGCGATAAATTTCAGCCAGATACAGATCAATCAGGGCAGCATCATTCCAGACGGCATCGTCTGAAAGCTGGCCTGACGGGCTTACATTTAACATATCAAAATCACAGGCCGAAAAAACAAAGGTGCCGGCCAGCAATAAGAGAAGTATTTTTTTATATAAAACTTTCATTTAGTAATGGTTATATAATTTTTTGATTGCATGATCTGCTTAAATGCAAAGGCCTTCAAGCAAATTAAACCGGCCGGAATAATGACCCCGGCCGTTTTTTAGCTTTCCTTATTAGAAGGCCATTGTCACGCCGAAATTAATGATTCGCTTCTGCGGATAGAAGTGGCCGCCTGCATTCCTTGCTTCAGGGTCGAGCCAGAAACTGCTGAATGTAAGCAGGTTAAATCCATTCGCATAGACTCTCAGTCTTTCAACACCCAATGTATTCGTCAGAGAAATCGGCAGGTTGTACCCAAACTCAAGGTTCTTTAACCTGAGGTAATCCGTACTCATATAGAAATGGGTATTATTGTTAGACATCCAGTATTCCTCGTTCCTCTGGAATGCTCTTGGCTGCGAAGCATTCGTGTTCGTCGGTGTCCATCGCTCATTGGCAAAAGCTGCGATGTAGTTACCGAAATCACCTGATTGTGTCGAGATGTACTGTGAAGCACCGGCAGCACCCTGGAAGAATATCAGAAAATCGAAGTTTTTGAACTGGCCGTTGAAAGTAAGTCCGCCATTCCATTTCGGGAGGCCGGTTCTTTCAATTCGAACCCTGTCGTTGGCATCAATTACACCATCACCGTTCACATCTTCAAAGATGATATCGCCCGGACGTGCACCCGGCCAGCTAGGCATACTGTTTACATGGGCTTCGTCTCTGAATACTCCCATTGCTCTGTAATAGAGGCCGGTATTCATTTGACGGCCGGTAGACTGCTGCCATTCCGGTGCTCCGGGGGGCTCATCCCAGTTAACGATCTTGTTGTTAGCATAACCGCCATTCAGGCTGATATTCAACATAAAGTCTGTACTAAACTGGTTCCGCCATGACACACTACCGTCAAAGCCCCATGCTTCTACTTCACCTATGTTTTCCCTCGGAAGGGTAAGGCCTGCTGATTGCGGTACTGAGGCATTTCTCCACCAAAGGATGTCTGTCCGGTTCTCCCTGAAATAATCAACTTCGAGAGCTAATGAGTTATTGAACATAGAAGCTTCAATACCTACATCAAACTGTGTGGCAACTTCCCAGCTTACATTTTGATTTGGGGTTGCACCAGGGAAGATGCTTTGGCCTGGCGAATTGTTAAAGATGTAACCGCCACCGTTTCGGAATGTATTGATAAACTGGAATGCTTCAATACGGTCGTTTCCGGTCTGGCCATATGATGCCCGAAGCTTCAGTTCATCAAAAAAGTTTGTTGCGTCTCTGAACCAGTCTTCCTGTGTAAGCCTCCATGCTACAGACATGGACGGGAAGAATCCAAATCGGTTATCTTCCGGGAAGATGTATGAGCCATCATATCGTGCAATCAGCTCTACCATGTACTTGCTCCTGAAGTTATAATTCACCCGGCTAAAGAAGTTCAGCCTTGTGGCTTCAGTTGGAAAATCGAGTTGATTGCCTAAGGAAGAAGGCCCGCCTCCAATTTGCTGCTGGTTCTCGCCACCGAATGAGAGTTCATCGATCTGGGTGGATACGAAAAATCTTCGGAAAGCATTAAAGCCGGAATTTGTAATTCGCTGACTTTCAGTTCCAAGCAGAAAATTATAGGAATGATTTTGTGTATCTACACGATAGGTTCCCACAAGATTCAAAAGAATATTTCTTCCTGTATCAGACCATTGCTGTAATCTTGCATCCTGATTAGGCACCAAACTTGAGTTAAAAATAGGTTCGCCGCCGGCATCAAAACCTTCAAGGTCATAAAGCGTCCAGGGTGTCTGCCATCTTTTTCTGTCTCTGAACATCTGGTCAAAAACAGCTGTACCTGTAAATCCAAGGCCTTCAATTTGAGGTACCTGAATATTGAGCCTTGCACTGCTTTGGAAGAAGTATCTTTCATCGTTATCGTAGCCCGTAGCATCGGTGCCGGTCACAACAGGGTTGGTTCCGTTTTCAATATCCGGTGCCGGAAGCCCATTTGGCCAGAAAGCAAACTCATTCGGCTTACCGCGCATCAGCATCCTGAATGTAGCTCCTGCACTTTCAGTCGGGAAATTTCTGTCTTCAAAACGGCCCAAAAGGTCAACTGAAAGAGTTACATTTTGCGAAAGCTGGCCATCAAGGTTACTTCTGAAACTGTATTCGTTGTAACGGGTACTGCTGTTACGGTAGTAACCGTCTTCGGTCAGGCCGCTGAAAGAGAGAAAGTATCTCATCGATTCACTTCCGCCTGAAACAGACATGTCTGCCCTTGACTGCATAGATAAAGGTTTCAATGCTTCACTGAACCAATCGGTATCGGGGCATCTCCATTCGTCTTGCTGAAGCCTGTGGCAATCTATCTCAGACTGGGTATAACGGTCGCCCAATCCACGGTAGTTGTCAATTTCATTCAGCATCTGCATATAAGTGGCTGCATCTGCCATTTCCGGAACACGGGTAGGCTGGTTAAAGCCCTGGTTGAGGTCCAGTGTAAAGCGGGGGGCGCCTTCACGTCCGCGCTTGGTTGTAATCAGAATTACACCATTCGCAGCACGGGATCCGTAAATTGCAGCTGAGGCATCTTTCAGGATCGAAACACTTTCAATATCGCGGGGATTGATTCTGTCCAGGCCGCCGGCACGATCCGGCACACCATCAATAACAATCAGTGGCTGGTTATTGTTCAGTGTGCTCTCACCACGTATCCTGATAACGGCACCATCATATCCCGGTTCACCACTCTGGTTTACAGTAACAATACCTGGCAAATTACCGGTAAGGGCGTTTGCGAGGTTGGTTACAGGAATTTGTTCCAGTCTTGGTCCCTGTATACTGCTTACAGAACCGGAAAGTGTTTCCCGTGACTGTACACCGTATCCTACTACAATCAGTTCATCACCGGAAACTACTGCCATCTGGATCTGAACATTAATTTCGGATCTTCCATTGATAGGAACAACCTGTCTTTGGTATCCCACGAATGAAAAAACAAGCACTTCATTCAGTGAGGGTACATTCAACTCATAAGAACCATCTAAGCCGGTTGATGTACCTATCGTGGTACCTTCGATCACCACGTTTACACCCGGCATGGTTTCTCCGGTTGCAGCATCTGTTACTGTTCCCCTCACTACATCCTGCGCGTGGGCAAGAGTGGTAAAGGCCAATAACAAACACAATGCAAACATCAAATTGTATTTGTATATCATATTGTGTGTTAGATTTACAAGTATCTGATTAATTATACATCTATTCTATTTATCAGATACTATCGTTAAGGGTTATGGTAAAGTCTTGGAAGCGCTTTTGCGCAATGGGATTGAATATCCGCTTATGTAACTTCCCAAAATAGTACTAGTGAATCCCAATATCACGCTTAAGCCCGTTTCGACACTCCAAAAAACTGAATAAATACTTTTATTGTCAAGAAAAATTAAAAAAATCTTACAACAAGTTTTTTATTACGGTTATTTACGAAATTATTCATTCTACGGGAACTTTTCATCTTTTTTTATAAAAAGAACAGAAAACGAAAGAAAAAAGAAGTTTTGTTTTGCCTAACACATTAAGCATCAACACATAAGTGCCAGCCCATTTTAACTTATTTTAATGTTGAAATGTATTCCAACAAGTCGCGGATCTGGTTTCTCGTCAGCAGATCACCCATTGCCGGCATGGCCGACGGAGATTGCTCACGGGATACAATCTCCTGTTTTGGAATACGAATCTGTTCCCCGCCAGAAGTCAGCGAGAGGTCTGTATGCGTTTCATCCTGGAAAATTCCCCTCATGGTTTCTCCATCCCGGTTTGTGACCGTAATAACCGTAAAGCCTGCTACCGGCTGTGCCGAAGGGTCAACAAGAGACAATAGCAATTGTTCTCTGGAAAGCCGTGACGCGATGTTTGTGAGCTCAGGGCCAACGTCTGTACCCTGCTCATCTACTACATGGCAGCGGATACACTGGGCTGCCACATCCGTATAAAATACTCTCCGGCCTCTGTTTTCATTTCCTCCATATAATGTTTCACCAAATCGGGCAAGCTGATCGCCTTCCGGTTTCTGAGCATGATATTCCCCGATCACCTGCTGAATATTCTCCGATTCACTGTTTTCCATTGCAATCACCAGGTCGAGATGTACATCCGCAATCAGGCCACCGGAAAGCAGTTTTTCAAATTCGGAGAGCAAAAGTTCATGAGCCTCCGGAATATTCATTGCCGATAGTACCTCGTAAGCCTGCTTTTTCTCATCCACGCTCCCGCCGGCAAGTATGGATGCCATCATGGCAACTTTGGTTTCATCTGGAAAATCAGTATCAGCCAGCATCCCGAGCGCATTCATCCTCACTTCACTGTTACGGTCATCCAGTGATATAGCCAGGACATTTTCAATATTTTCATAGTTCAGTTTGGAAAGGGTATTCAGTGACTCAATGCGCACCTGCTCAGAACTGTCTTCATGCACAAGGGACAGAATCGCCGGGATGGCATCTGTTACACCAAGGGTACCCAGAGCATTTAGTGTTGCCACCTTTATAGTATGATCACCGGATTCAAAATATCTTTCCATCACAGCGATCATTGCATTTCCGCCCTCCTCAGCCGAATAGTTCATTTCGCCCCGGTACCAGCCTGTTACCCGGTCAAAAATGGAAGGATCTTCCCAATGCTCCAGAGTATTAATCGCTTCTATTCTCAGGTTTACCGGCATATCATTTCGAAGGGCAAACCGTGCTAAACGGTCAGCCTGTTCCTGCCCGCCAACATATAGAGCAGCGTTTATTGCCCGGCGCATCAATGGTTCATTGATGACCCTGTTTTGATCGAGCATATTGGCAAGCGCCGGCAGTGCTTCATCGATAAATACATCATCACTAATTGCCCGAGCTGCTTCGGTAACAATAAATTCATCCTCATCTTCAAGAAACCTTGCTGCACCGGGATGAGCCAGGCGCTTGAGTGCCACAATTGCCCCGATTCTCACAGCTCGTGACGGATGTGAAGCAAGATCTGCCACGGCATCACCATCTCCGATTCGTTCAAGGGCTATCGCACCGGTATGCCTCAGGTAAACATCTTCGTCATTATTCGCCTCCAGCATGGCTACAATACCATCAAACGCCGGCCTGTATGCCATTCTGCCAAGTGCTTCGGTGGCAAAAAAACGTACCCGCGCAACATCATCCGTTAAAAGGGGAATCAGATCATTGGCTGACGGGGCATAGCGTACATCCCCAAGCATTTTTGCCGCCTGTGCACGGATCTCGGAATCGGCATCATTCAGGTACTTGCGTAACGGCTCAACACTGTCCGGGCTCCTCCGGCCAATCTGAGCCAGCCCCCAAATTCCGTGTATCCTTGCAAGTTGATTAATGCTTTCTTCGACAGCACCCAGCAGATCGTTTACTGCATCGCGCCCTGCCAGTTCGAACTGGGCTTTTTGACGCACCCGCATATCTTCGTGCCCGAGTAACTGCACAAGTTCCTGCCCGGAGCGGGAACTGAAATCTTCTGCCAGCAAACGTTTGGTTTCTGCCCTTATCGTTGAGTTGGCATATTCGGGGGTATCCAATTTCCAGATTCTCCCCTGTTGATTGCGCTGCCAACCCTGTATCCAGTCGTTGAAATAAAGTGCACCGTCTGGCCCAAACGCAAGGCCCACCGGTAATACACCACGCATCACTTCCCTGTCTGAGGACAGCCTGAATCCGGCACCATCTTCCTCAAGTGTAAATGCATATAACGGTGAATTTGCTTCCGATCCCCTGAAGGAAACGATAAAGAAATGATCTTTCCACTCTTCACTGAGCGCTGTTCCGGGGTTGTATCTGAACCCTGTGGGCCCCGCATGATAGCGGTCTAGCGGCGGCAAAATGTAAGCAGCCTGGCCTTCGAACCGGGGAGAGTAAAAACGTTCATCCATCAGCACTTTGTAGCTGTTGTTTTTGGGATCATCGTATTTGCCAAACTGCCAGTTGATTCTCCAGCCGCTGTCTGATCCATTTACAAGATACAGCAGCCGTTCATGTTCACCGGGATGGTCTCCGTCGTTATCCACCGTGATAAGGTTGCCGTATTTATCAAAATCAAACTCGTGAGTATTTCTCAGGCCGGCCGCAAATACCTCAAAATTGGATCCATCAGGTTCAGACCGAAGAATGGCCCCTTCGTTGGGATAGTACCAATGATTGCCCTCTTTGTCGGTCACATTGAAGCCCATATCTCCAATTCCCCAGTACACCCTGCCATCAGGGCCAACCCTCAGGCCCGACATCCCATGCCCGCTGAACCCAATATGTACGTTATAACCATGGCTGATGGATTCTTTCCAGTCGGCCATTCCGTCACCATTCGTGTCCCGCAACCGCCATGTATCGGGCCCGACCACCACGAATACCTCATCATTGTAGTAGAGAACCCCGCCGGCTACATCGGTCACTTCATCATGAAAGTCTCTTATAAAAAGTTGTGCACGGTCTGCAAGCCCGTTTCCGCTGGTATCCTCTATCCTCCAAACTTCTTCATTTACTACGGTAAGGTCGCGCCAGTCGTGAAGCCCGTCTTCATTGCGGTCGGGTATCCACGTATTCTGGTCACTGTTTTCAGGGGCCAGCACCCGATGAAGAAAATTGCGCCGGTCTTCTACCGATTGCCATCGTATGGATTCGATTCTCCAGCTGTTGTCGACCCCGCGGATGTCGAATTCGGAACCGCTGTTACTCCGGTTGGTAACCGTAATTAGCGCACGCCCATGGTTGTCAATATCAATGGCTATGGGATCGGCCAGTAACTTTTCTGACGCCCAAAGAGAGAGTTCAAAGCCATCATGGATTTCTGTTTCTACCCGCGACCTGATCCTTTCGGCGTCAGAAGATACTTCCTCTTCTGTGAGTGTGATGATTTCCGGTTCGATTACTTCTGCTTTTTTACATGACTGCAGAAGCAATAAAGAAATAAATATAAATAAGGAGGATTTAATACACCGATAAATAAATAGGTTAACAGGCCTTAAAGAGAAGAGTAATTTCATAGACTAAAAAATATTGCAGCTGAACTTTTTTATAGAATGTTGAATGTAAAAAAAGAAATTGAATCAATCCTGTTCTAAATTGGCAAAATAACATGGAGATCTGGTGCCGCCAGCTGTTTAACATATTTTCTGAAGGGGCAGCGAACCGGAAAAGAAATGATTTGGCGAATCACCCGGATTCAAGCAGCTGGAAAATGTTTTGACATAAAAGCCAGAGTATTTCGACTTTTTACAGTACTTTCTGATTCCCGGGGAAAAGCGGCCATCGGTCTTCTGGCCTCCGTCACCACTGATCGTGGTAAAGTTCCATGTAAAATGTGGCACTACCAAAATTTTAATATGAGTTTTAAAAACTATTTGATATGATAAGAATCCTGCTTGTTTATGCCGTCTGTTTTATTTTTTCCTGTGAAGCATTTTCCCAAACAAACAGGATGGACATCATTCGGACTGATGCCCCGGAGCTTGCCTATCATGGCAGTTATGACATTGGTGTTCGCACTGTTATCATCGTTGATGAAAACCGGCCGGATATCCTGAATACTCAACCCGGTGAAGAAACTGCTTATTACAACCGGCCTCTGACGCTCGAAATCTGGTATCCGGCAGATGTAACCGATTTAGCCGATGATAAGGTAAACAGCTATTCGATGATAACAAGAAATCCTGCAATAACCGTCACAATTGAAGGCAGGGCTGTAAGAGATGCCCACCCGATTGTAACTTCGGAACGTCATCCGGTTATCATCATTTCCCACGGCTATCCGGGGAACCGGTATCTAATGGCCCATCTTGCTGAAAATCTTGCAACAAAAGGATACGTAGTTGTTTCGATCGATCACACAGATAGTACGTATGATGATCAAAAAGCATTTGCAAGCACTCTTTACAACAGGGGGCCCGATCAGGAGTTTGTGATCTCCTATTTTCAAAATCTGACACCCGGTCAGCCCGCCGGTTTTTTAAGAGAAATCATGGATACAAACAACATCGGGATAGTGGGTTATTCCATGGGAGGATATGGTGTTATCAATATACTCGGCGGTGGATATACTGAAACTGCCGTGAGCCATCCGTTTGCCCCACCAAATGGGCTTTTAGCCGAAAGAACATCAAAAGATGCTGATTATGTGAGACGTATCAGCGAAAACCCGGTAAAAACCGCAGTTGCCATTGGTCCATGGGGAATGAACGCCGGGTTGTGGGATGAAGAGACCTTAAAAGATGTGAATAAACCTATTTTGTTCATAGCAGGAGACCTGGATGATATCTCCGGATATGAAAACGGGGTGAGGGCTATTTGGGAAAAAACGGTTAACATTGATCGCTATCTGCTCACGTTTCTGAACGCCAATCACAATGCTGCTGCTCCGATGCCATCTCCGGCCGAATTAATCGGCAGTGAAGCAATGCTTCATTACACTGACCCGGTTTGGGATACCATCCGTATGAATAATATTCTGCATCATTTCGTTACCGCCTGGTTTGGTTATCATCTGAGGGGGGATATAAACATGAAAGATTATCTTAAACTGGTACCGCTGGCTTCAGATGGTTTTTTAGATTTGGATGCGGAAGGCAACCACACAGCTAATCATACCTACTGGAAAGGTTTTCCAAACAGGACAGCTGCCGGGTTGAAAATGGAAGTTATATATGCAAATGAATGAGATTAAATTCCAACATTCAGATCTCAATGATTAAGCAAAAATATTATCCGGTATTAAGCGATAGACTTCCGAAGTCTTTTCTTCTATTGTTTAATGTGGGATTATATCTCAAAACTCATTGCTGTGTTCACCATGAAAATGCGTCTTTTTTTTCTTTTCTTTCTTATCGCGACAGCTTACAATGGTTGCAGTGATTCGGTGACTATCCGTCAGGGCCCCGGGATTGAAAGGCCACAATTTTCTGATGACTGGATCATACCAAAAGACGAAGTTTTAGATGGCGGGCCGGGTTTAGATGGTATTCCCTCGATTGATAATCCGGTATTCGGCAGCATCGACTCCGAATCATTGCGTTTTTTATCGGATGAGCGTCTTATAACAGGTATCCGTATTGGCAATGAGGTAAGGGGTTATCCTCATCAAATACTTGACTGGCACGAAGTAGTAAATGATCAAATTGACGGGGAACATGTTGCAATAACCTATTGTCCGCTTACCGGAACCGATATCGCTCTGAAACGGGAGGGCGGCATGGAATTTGGCGTTTCAGGCCTCATATTCAGAAATAATTTGATTCTGTACGATCGAACGTTCTACAGCCGTTACTCGCAAATGCAAATCAGGGGAGTAAATGGCCCGATGTCTGGCACTGTGCTTGAAACGACACCTGTTATACAGACGTCCTGGGCCGTATGGAAAAAAATGTATCCGGATTCCAAAGTTTTATTACCCGATACCGGGTTTTCGTTCGGTTATTCGGGATTTCTTTATGGCAAGGATTATTTAAGCGGAAATTCTGCTACGATATTCCCAATAAATCACCCTGATAACCGGATGGAAAGAAAAGTTCGCGGGCTTGGGATCATTGAAGGTGTAGCAGATGAGAGGGCAAATGTTACATTTTTTCCTGTTCATCGTTTTGGAAATGGAATAAAACTGATCAATCATTCACTATACAATATCGAGGCAGTAGTCGCCGGCAGCTCTGAATATCATTTTGCAGTTGCTTTTCAACGGGTTTTGAAAGATGGTACAATTCTCGAGTTCACACCCATAGGGGATTCACTGCCCAATATCATGAGGGATCAGGAGGGTAATGTGTGGGATATATTTGGCTTTGCTGAAGAGGGCCCGCGACAGGGTGAACGACTTTCATCTGTACAGGCTTACACCGGGTATTGGTTTGCCCTGGCTGATTTTTTCCCCTTCCTTACTATTTGGGTGGATGAAACGAATTGAGACTGTTGGGAATGATCAAATCCTGCTGAATTCACTAAATCCTTCCGAAGCCTTTCTTTTTGTATTTCAAAACCTTTTTTTCTCATCTTATTTATGAATATTATATTTTATTATGAATGACTCCTGCCAGTTCAATCTGATGTTATCAGCAGCCGGTTTCATACACTATACTTTATTCGTACTTATTTCATTAATTTTCATTAGAATACTGTAATGGGAGGCACTCTTAAACAGGTATTAGATTCACAAACCGGAGATCTCCCTATACACTTTTACATAGACTTTTCAGTTATTATTAAGACAATTTTTTCAAACGATGTATTTCAAAACTATGAATTCGATGATTTACCCTGAATTTTTTGCTTTTTTTCGCTCATTGCGCATATACAAATCTGTTACTGCAGTTATTTTAACTGCTTTTCTTATCGTTTCCTGTACAGGTACATCCACAACAACCGTTAGTGAGCAACAGCCTGCAGCTCCCGCAATTGCCGATACCGGTATTATACAGACTGATATGGAAGCATTTACAGAAGAAATTCCCGGAACAGGACAGGCTTTTGATATGCTGCCGATTCCCGGTGGAACGTTCCTGATGGGTAACCACCATCCTGTTGAGGTGGAACCATTCTGGATGAGTTCTCATGAGGTAACCTGGAACCTTTACAACCTGTTTGTGGAAGAAAACCTTGAAAATCTTCGGCGCGACCTTTGGCGTGTACTCTATGATGTAGATATCGAATGGGATGCCGATGCCATTGCCTCTCCCACTCTTACCGAAGAAGTACTGGAACTGTTGCGTGAGGCCGATATTCCATCTGATGTGATATCCAAACCTTCCCCTGCTTACGGCGACCTTAGCGGCGGTATGGGAACCGATGGCTTTCCGGCAATCAATATGACACAATATGCCGCACACATGTTCACACGCTGGCTTACGGTTAAAACCGGAAATTTTTATCGCCTTCCAACAGAAGCCGAATGGGAATTCGCATGCCGTGCAGGGCAGACAGAAACATACAGCCCTCCAAACAATGTGGAGACCTATGCCTGGCATCGCGAAAATTCTGACCGTTCATACAATCTTGTTGCAACCAAAGAGCCGAACGCCTTTGGCCTGTATGATATGCTTGGAAATGTTACCGAATATACACTCGATCAGTATTTTGAGGACTATTTTGACCGGCTGGAAGGCGAACCTGCTTCAAACCCGTGGTTTAAACCTGACGCATTGTATCCGAGAAGTGTTCGCGGCGGCTCATGGATGGAAACAGCTGAAGCTGCCAGCTGCCTGCACCGGCGCGGGAGCAGCCCCAACTGGAAACGAAATGATCCCCAGCTTCCAAAAAGTATGTGGTGGCATACAAATGCATATTTTGTAGGTTTCAGGATCATCATGCCTAAAAAACAGCCCGACAGTGTGACAGAAATGGAATCTTGGTGGATTGACCCCATTCAGGACTACTTCTAAAGATTTTTCAACTTAACAACCCTACTTAACAACAATGGTGATATGGAAAACAAGACATGGATAAATAAAGGATTGTCCCGGCGTGACTTTATGAAAAAAACAACGATGGCTGCAGGCGGCGGCCTATTTCTTGGAAGCCTGCCAATAGGTGCCAGTGCGTATGCCGGCGCTGCTTCTACCTTGAATGTTGCCGTTATCGGCTGCGGTGGCCGGGGAACCGGCGCTGCCAACCAGGTATTGAATGTGGAAGGTACCAAAATCGTAGCCCTGCATGATGCTTTCAGGGACAGGCTTGACGGCTGTTACAATGCGCTTGCACAGCGCCACGCAGATTCCGGCAGGCTTGATGTGCCTGAAGAGAGAAAATTTGTGGGTTTTGACGGATACAAAGAAGCAATTGCACTCGCAGATGTGGTCATTCTGACAGCCCCTCCCGGTTTTCGTCCTGCACACTTCGAAGAAGCCGTAAAACAAGGCAAACACATCTTTGCTGAAAAACCGATGGCAACCGATGCCCCGGGCGTTAGATCTATTCTGGAATCAGCAAAAATCGCAAAAGAGAAAGATCTGAATGTTGTGATCGGACTGCAGCGAAGATACCAGCGTAAGTATCTTGAAGTTGTTGACAGAGTTCATGGTGGTGCTATGGGTGATATTATTTCCGGACAGATATACTGGAACGACGGCGGAGTGTGGGTCCGTGAACGCCAGCCCAATATGAGTGAAATTGAATACCAGATGAGAAACTGGTATTATTTTACATGGATCTGCGGCGATCATATCCTGGAGCAGCACATTCACAATATTGACGTTGCAAACTGGTTCATTGATGAATATCCGGTATCATGCAACGGCATGGGCGGCCGCGAAGTTAGAAACAGCAAAGAACACGGCCATATTTTCGACCACCACTATGTGGAGTATACCTATCCATCAGGTGCCGTTATTGCCAGCCAGTGCCGTCATATTCCAAATACCTTCTCCCGCGTTTCTGAACGATTCCAGGGAACAAGAGGTACCGTTGACTGTGCACCGGGCTTAATTCGTGATTACAGCGGCATTCTTCGTTACGACCACGACGGAACCGATGACCCGAACCCATATCAGCAGGAAATCGATGACCTCTTTGCTGCAATTCGCAATGGCAACCGCATCGACGATTCAGATTTCGGTGCGAAAAGTACTCTTGCTGCGATTATGGGCCGAATGGCTACTTATTCAGGCCAGGTCATTTCATGGGATCAGGCTATTAATTCGGATGCCAAACTCGTTCCTGATTATGTAGGCTGGGATATGGA
>SKKO01000320.1 GCA_007123715.1 Balneolaceae bacterium
GGTTTTTCAGGGTTTTCAAACTGCGCACCATGCATCCCTACTCGGAGTATCTGCAGGATTTTGTTTTTGAGAAATTTGACCTTACGGAAGGAGGGAAGTTCAATAATGATTTCAGGATGACAAGCTGGGGTAGTTTTCTGCGAAAATACTGGCTGGATGAACTTCCCATGTTCATTAACTTTTTTAAGGGAGAAATGAAACTGGTTGGCGTAAGGCCACTGAGTTTACATTATTTTAACCTCTATCCGGAAGGTCTGCAAATGTTGCGTATCCGCACCAAACCGGGCCTTATTCCACCGTTTTATGCCGACCTGCCTAAAACCATGGAAGAAATTCAGGCATCCGAACAGCGATATCTTGAGCAATATAACAAGCATCCGATTCGTACCGATCTCAAGTATCTCGGTAAAGTATTCATAAACATTGCCATCCGCGGCGCCCGTAGCGGGTAGGGTGTAATCGTTCAATATTCGATATTCGTTATTCAATATTCACTCCCCTCCCGAGGCCGGCGGGCTGTGGATCGGGGCATATTCTATGATTTGATTGTTATAGTAAAATCGTTTTCAGTTTACCTGACTGGAACTTCTTCATTGCTCAAAATTGGCAACATTGTCCAAAAAAATTAGCTGCATGGGTATACTTATTTAACCAAAATATGCCAATTCCTAGCTGCCTTTAAACCGCTACGACGCTGCCAGATCCGGTGGGTGCCGGGAGGTTTTCGCTCCACGATTCCATGCCAAAGGCATCCATGCGGGACAGTTCCACTCAGAACTGAGAACTAAAAACTCAAAATCGAGTCCTCAAACCCGCAGATTTTCGCTCAACAGTTCTACATTATTCACTTTCCACTTGTTGTGCATGGGTGGCCTCGCCAAAGGGAAGTGAGTTTGAATGCATCTTGTCGACCCATTCCGCGGTTTCAGATAAATTCATGCATCCGGTGATGTTGGTTCCGTGATGTGGTTCTACGTGGATATCGCCCCGGTATTGACGTAAATCAAATTCCGACAGGTGTTGTTCGAGGGTATTCAGTTTAACCGTGAAAGCATAAGAGGCCGATTGTGGTGTTGAGCATGATACGGGCGGGTTTGTGCTGCCATGTCTCAGGTATCCCTGTAGCGGGAAATGATGATCCGGGTAGCCATGCCAGTGTGAAATCGAAAGCCCTTTATTTTTCAGGGTTTTACTGAAAATGGAACCGGGACTCAGGTTTTCAAGCAGGCTTGCGGCAATCACATTTCCAATTGCATGCGCCAGGATTGCGTAGGTATCATACGATGGTCGGCACATTTTTGCCGATAACTTCACAGGCGTATCGATGGTAATCCTGCCGTTGTAAAGTCCCAGTTTCAGGATATCACGATCGGGTTTAAGGTCGGTTTTGTTACATCCCGACCGGGTAGAAAGCAGCCAGACCTCAGGCAGGTATACCAGGTACTCTTTGTCTGCAAATGATACATTTACATAATATTGGCCATTATTGTGATATAAATAAGGCCGTTCAGATGAAATGCGTTGATAACCATTCTCAGCTTTTTGTAATTCAATGGCCGGCTTTACCTCCGTGGGCAGCTGTTTTACCAGGAATCCGTAACTCATGCCGGTACGGTGATCCAGGTAGGCCGATACGATTCTTTTATAAAAAGTATTCCGGTAATTCAGGTCTTCGATGGATGTATGCGCGAGCATCAACCCGTTCTGTTTCCAGATTTTAGCCGCGTCCATGAAATCGCGGATGTGGGATTCATGTCCTTCTTTTACCGGGTCAAAAATGTGTTCCCTGTAAACAATGTCATCACGGCTGGGTGGCACTACCTGCGCCGCCAATTTGGGGATCAGTGAATCAATTACATCATTGTGAGGGTGTTCCCAATTGTTGCATTCAATGACGGCACCGTTCATGGTGCAGAATGACCAGCGGTGATCCTCCACGAAAATGGGTACATGGGTGAGGTTCCAGGCCAGCACTCCGACAATGCTGTCCAGTATCTCCTGGAGTGTGGGCTGTGGTGGTATGGGAGGAGGCCCTTCGAGGATTGTTACTATAGGGTTGTGATACAGGCTCGATACCCGCCTTATGGCCAGTTCTTCATCACGCCCTTCACCTTGCTCAATTGTGACAATACCCGGTTTTATTCGGTATTCATTGTTTTTATCCAGGGCTTCTTCAAAAGGCAACACGTTAACCCCGGAATCTGTCAAAGCTTGTTTAAGGGCGCCTGAAAATTGATCCAGCTTTTCCGTTTGCTGGTGAGGAGAATAAAACGTGACATTTAAATACCTCGCCATCTCTTTATTCGTGAGCGGCACAGGCCCGGGAATATCAAGAAGATCGAAAATCAGGTTCGCGTTCTTCATAGACAATCAATATTGGGTACATCTTGCAGTTTTATGCAACGAAATCAGGTTAATTTTTCTACTGACGTTTAATAATTATACAATTTTTTTGCTGCAAAATGAAATGGAGAAGGCACAAAAGGCAGGGGCCGCTAAGGCACCAATACACGAAGATGGTGTGTGTAAGCGTCTATGCAGCTGTTTTTCTTCGGGCCTAAGTGTATTAGTGGTAAAAAAACCGATATAATGAACCAGAAGGGCAGAAAGGCACTTAAGAAATTATGATAAACCTTCCGCCACATAAAAAAATCTTTGTGTCTTGCCGCCTTAGCGGCCCCAAACCTTCGTGCCTTTTATAAAATTTGGGTTTCAAATTCAGCTTGAAATAGATTACATTTAAAATAAAGATCATACAGACCCCCCTTATTTTTTCCAAATGAGATCATCTTACAGTCTTTTACTCTGTTTTCTATTGTTTCTTGTGGCCTGCTCATCCAATGATCCTAAAACATACCGGCTCACAATGACCTCTGTGCCTGAAGAGGCCGGAACGCTCACACCAGCTGGAGGAGAGTTTGACAGAAACCGGGCACTAGAAATTTCTGCGACACCAAATCAGCACTGGCTCTTCGACCGATGGCAGGGTGACTATGAAGGAACGGAAAACCCGGTAGTCATTACCATGGATTCTGACAAGGATATCGCTGCATTATTTATTAAGAGAGATTATACCCTGAATATTGAGGTAACGGGACAAGGATCTGTTAATGAGCGCATTGTACAGGCAAGATCAAATGAATATCCCCAGGGAACCCTTGTAGAGCTTACCGCGATTCCGGATCTCAACTGGGAATTTGCACGCTGGGAGGGTGATCTTGACGGTAATGAAAATCCTGCAGTAATTACGATTGATGGTGAAACGAATGTAACGGCCGTATTCACTCTTGTTGAGTACCCGCTAACGGTGAATGTGACCGGCCAGGGGCGTGTTGATGAGGAAGTAGTGCAGGCAAAAACCACAAATTACCCGGCAGGCACCTTGGTACAGCTAACGGCAGTCGCGGATGAAAACTGGATCTTCTCTGAATGGAGCGGTGACCTTGACGGTGACGAAAACCCGGCCGTAATTGTTGTGGACGGGCCAAAAGAAGTTACGGCGACATTCCTGAGAACGTTCAGATTAACCACCATCATAGAACCGGAGGAAGATGCTGGTGTAATCACACCCGATGCCGGCGATTATGTGCGCGACTCAACATTCGATGTTGAGGCCACAGCCAACCAGGGATGGGAGTTTTTACGATGGGAAGGTGACTTTACCGGATCAGTGAATCCGTTCAGCCTTACCATGAACGGTAATAAAACCCTTGTAGCCCACTTCCGGCGGGTGGCATTTGTTCTGGGTACAGATATTCGAGGCCAGGGAAGCATAGCAACCTCCGTTATATCCGGTGAAGAACGGGCTGACGGCTTTGAGTTTGGTTCGGTCGTAGAACTGACCGCGGTACCAAATACCGGCTGGCGGTTTGTTCGCTGGGAAGGCGACCTCAGCGGCAATGATAATCCTGCAACGATTACAATGGACAGTACGAAATCTGTAACAGCCGTTTTCAGCTTCTTTGAGGGAGGCTCGGGTACGGTGGATGATCCTTATCAGGTGATTAATTTCAGCCAGCTTAATGAAATCCGCAATTACAGGAACGAACACTTTATCCTTATTAATAACATTAATGCATCAGGTACGGCTACATCTAACGGCGGGTTGGGTTTTGTTCCGATTGGTGATGAGGACGAACCGTTTACCGGTTCGTTCGACGGAGGCGGCTTTACCATTTCCGACCTGACGATTAACCGTCCGCTGGAACGCTATGTCGGCTTTTTTGGGTACATTGAAGGCACATTGAGCAATGTAATACTTGTAGATGTGAATATTA
>SKKO01000252.1 GCA_007123715.1 Balneolaceae bacterium
CAAATAGAAGTTGATGATTATATTGAGAAAGAGAGGGAGACCTGGGATTAATTGACGATATAAAACAGTCGGTTATTTGCCTGGATACAGGGGCACGTTCAGGGTATGTATTTGGAATTGCAGTCGTTGCTTCTTCATAGATCTTGATGAACTGTTGAGTGTTCGCTGCGCTCACGTTGAACTGTAAACCCTTCGTGCACCTTAGTGCCTTAGTGTCCTTGTGGCTAAACCCTTCGTGCCTTTTGCTTGAACTGTCGAGTGCACACTTCGTGTGCGTTGAATTGTCTAGAAGGGATGCCTGTGGCAATGAATCTGTCCTAGAGTGAAGAATCAGCCTGATCAGTTCGACGCGCCGTAAGCCGGTGCTTTTTCCGGCCCCGACCCCTCGGGGCGCACTCAACAGTTCAACATTCTGCGCAGCAGAATACTCAACAGTTCAACGTATTACCCATAAATAATAATTCATTTCTCGAAATAATTATTTAAATTCATATTCCTGCAAAAACCAGGAAGTTTTCTCATCATTTTTTTAGGGACACTATTGCTAAACTATTCGAATTTGATGAACGTGAACACGATCCTTTCAAATTTATTGGGGTAAGGGCGAAGAATGATTGAATCTCTTAAGAAAGTATATGCACTTCTGCCAAAAGGGGACGTAAAAAAGCTCATCATCCTGTTTATCATGATGATTGTGGCCTCTTTTCTTACCCTGCTCGGGATCGGCACCATTCCCGTTTTTGTGGCCGTGGTTCTCGACCCGCAAATGGTCCTCGACACTCCCTTCATCGGGCCATTGTTCGACTCGATGGATATTCGAACACCGCAACGGCTGGTAGTCTTCAGTTCGGGCTTGCTGATTCTGGTCTTCTTCATAAAAAATTGTTTCCTGTTCTTATTCGACTATGTAAACAACAAGTACATGCTAAGCCGGTCCCTCATTTTAAAAAACAGGCTTTTCGACGCTTACATGCGCTCCCCCTACACCTATTTTATAAGCCGCAACACCTCCGAGTTGCTTCGCAATGTAAACAGCGAAGTTGGCCGGATTTTAAACGGCACGCTGAACCCGATCATTCAGATCGCTCTTCACGCAATCATGGCCATTACCATTATCACGGCACTCATTATTATCGAACCGCTGATTACGGGTGTAGGCATGCTGTTGTTCGGGGGATTTTCAATCCTCTTTTTGCGTGCCACCCGATCCAAAATGGATACGTACGGCAGTGAATCGCTCATGCACCGTAACTATACAAATAAAGCTGTATTACAGGGGCTCAGCGGGTTTAAGGATGCCAAAGTGCTAAACAGGGAAGGGCATTTTTTGGATGAATATAACTACCATGCCGACCGACACCGCCATTATGATCTCTGGACAATCCTTTTAAACAAAGTGCCAACCTATGCCATTGAGTTGATTGCCCTCACAGGTATTCTCTTTATTGCCATTGTGATGGTGCTTCAGTTCCGGGAGCTTAACTCTATTGTTACGGTGCTGGCACTCTTTGGCGCGGCAATTACAAAAGTAAAACCTTCCATCATAAACCTGCTTGCCCAGATCAACACGCTGCGATATAATGTGTATTCGGTAGAAGCGGTTTATAACGATCTGAAGATGCTGGAGCATAAAACACTGCCGCTCAGAAATTTAAAAGAGAACGTGCAGCCGCTTTCGCTGAAATACGGGATTGAACTTCGTGATCTGGAATGCGACTACCCCAATACAACCATCCCGGCGGTAACGAATATCTCCATCACCATTTCAAAAAATGAGGCCGTGGCCTTTGTAGGCTCATCTGGTGCAGGAAAGACTACTTTGGCCGATGTAATCCTGGGCCTGTTGGAGCCGCAAAAAGGCGAAATTCTGGCAGACGGCAAAAGTATTTTTGATAACATTCAGGCGTGGCAAAAAAATATTGGCTACATCCCACAGTTTATCTACCTGATGGACGATACCATCCGACGTAACATCTGTTTTGGTATACCCGATGATGAGGTGGATGAAGAGAAGCTCTGGTCTGTGGTTGAAACCGCGCAGCTGGGCGAACTGGTAGATGGCCTCACAAAAGGAGTGGAAACTATTGTCGGAGAACGCGGTGTGCGGCTCTCCGGCGGACAGCGACAGCGCATTGGTATAGCGCGGGCGCTATATAACGATCCGCAGGTACTCATTATGGATGAGGCCACTTCTGCGCTCGATAACGTAACCGAGCAGTACGTGGTAAAAGCGATCAATGCCCTGCGAGGTGAAAAAACACTTATTATGATTGCCCACCGCCTCACCACCGTACAGAACTGCGATACCATCTACATGATGAAAGACGCGGAAATTATCGCCTCAGGCACGTATGAAGAACTCCTGCTGACCAGTGAGGAGTTCAGGGAGATGAGTTTGGTGGATGGATAACTGACGATTAATTTCTGATGTATTATTAAAAAAATGTTTAAAATCAAAAAATCGCTATTCGAGGTTACATTAAAAATATATTATTGGATTTTTGATTCAAACTGAAAATAAAAACAATAGAATTTTAAAAGTTATTCGTAACCAAATTTACCTGAAAATCAATTATTTCTGTTTAGTTAGCAGACACTGTATACGTTTATTTTGAAATTTTTTTAGAATGAGATGTTTATGAAACACTATTCCGTTGATCCTGAAAAAAAATGGGATTATGAAAATGGTTTCTACTTAACATGTGAAAACAGTAGAATTGGAAAGTTTTTAAACCATTTAGAAATCTATAAAAAGATAGTTTCTCTGCCAGGTGATATCCTTGAATTTGGAGTCTACAAAGGTACTAGTTTGATAAGATTGTTGTCATTTAGACATCTCCTGGAAAACGACTTTTCCAGAAAAGTTATCGGTTTTGATGCGTTTGGAAAGTTTCCAAATGATTTGGAGCTGGAAAGTGATCGAAAATTTGTAAAAACCTTTGAAGGAAATGGTGGTTTTGGCATAAGTAGCAGTGAACTTCATGAACATTTAAAAAGAAAAGGAATTCAAAATTATACTTTAGTTGAAGGAGATATTCTGAAAACACTTCCAAACTATCTTATGTCACATCCTGGTTTAAAAATTTCCTTAATACATATTGATGTGGATGTGTATGAACCAACTAAATTCATTTTGGAAACACTCTGGGATCGAGTTGTAAGGGGTGGTATTATCATGTTTGATGATTATAGTGTAGTGGAGGGAGAAACAAAGGCCGTGGATGAATATTTTGAAAGTCTAGATGATATCGAAATGAAGAAACCGAGTTATAACTACATTCCCTCCTATGTTCAAAAGAAGTAATTTCAAAATTAATTGTTTTATTTGCATCAATAATAAAATCTGTAAACTATGAAGGAACCTCAAATTATTGCCGAAATAGGTTGTAATCATAAAGGAGAGATGGAGATTGCTCACGAGTTGATTATAACAGCAGCTAAATTTTGTAAGGCAGATGTGGCAAAGTTTCAGAAACGAAACCCTAAAGAATTATTAACCGAGGAACAGTATAACAGCCCTCATCCAAATCTAATGCATTCATATGGAGATACGTATGGAAAACACCGGGAATTTTTAGAATTTTCTTTAGACGAGCATAAGCAGTTAAAAAAGTGGTGCGAAATATACGGCATAACCTACAGCAGTTCGGTATGGGATGTTACATCTGCAATGGAAATAACTTCACTAAATCCGGAGCTTATTAAAATTCCTTCCGCCTGCAACCTTAAATTCGAGATGCTTACTTATTTGTGCGATCATTATGATGGTGAAATACATCTCTCTTTAGGCATGACAACACATGCTGAGGAAGATAAAATAGTGGCATTCTTTGAATCCAAAGAACGTAACAAAGATTTGGTAATTTATAGCTGTACATCCGGCTATCCGGTGCCTTTTGAAGATATTTGTTTACTTGAAATTAGCCGTTTAAAAAATAAATTTGATCACTGTGTTAAAGGCGTTGGGTTTTCCGGTCATCATTTAGGAATCGCCGCAGATATTGCCGCAATGACGCTTGGAGCGCAATGGGTGGAAAGACACTTTACACTTGACAGAACATGGAAAGGTACAGATCATGCTGCTTCACTGGAGCCGGACGGTTTACGCAGGTTAAGCCGTAATTTAAAAAGCGTTAAAAAATCAATCTGCTATAAAGAAAAAGAGATCCTCCAGATTGAAGTAGAACAGAGAAAAAAATTAAAAAGTGAATAATAAGTATACAGTCTTTATTCCTGCCCGGGGAGGGAGTAAAAGTATCCCTCTCAAAAACATAA
>SKKO01000365.1 GCA_007123715.1 Balneolaceae bacterium
CTATCTGGGTGAAGCTCTGAAGTTAGCCCCCGATAATTCTTATATCATGTACAGAGCCGGAACTACCCATGAACGGCTTGGCGACAGAAATGAAGCCCTGTATTGGATCAAAAATGCAATCGAGGCCGGGTACCCGATTTCAGAAATTATGAACCAGCCCGAATTAACGGATCTTATCGAGGATCCCCGGTTTGCGGAATTTCACCAAAATTTGATGGATTAATCGGGTACATTCATTGGACGAACTTTACCAACAATAACTTAAAATTAACAATGGAGGATTTTATGTCTATAAAATCTATATATACTACGTCTGCGGTACTTGGAATGTTTTTGGTATTCGGACTTTTTTCAGAAATGATACAGGCTCAGCCACAGAACCGGCCAACCGAACACACTCTTGTTATTAAAAAAATAAATGACGAATGGAGAGTGGTTCACGCTGATGATGAAACTAAAAGTACCATCGTGGTAAACCGTCGCGACAGGATCAGATGGGTAGTTGAAGGTTCAGGGGCTTCCTTTCAATTTGATGATGAAAATCTGTTTGGCGGTAATACCCGTGTAATTCAGGAGGGTAACCCGCTTGTACTTGCCGTTGGAAATGGTGCAAGAATAGGCGCCTACACCTATGCCGTTTTTATACACGCAGACCAGGTTTTTGCACGGGGTGAGTCGCCGCCGAGAATTATTGTGGAGAGATAATTTACCGGCAAGAAACCGGAGATAACCGATATTTATTTAAATGTGCTTATTCAACAGGCTGCTCAATTGCTGCCTGCATGGAATTCTTATGAAATAAAAAATTTGAATTTCACTCGTGATTTGTTAATACCGTATCAATGCACACCATAACCTAAATATCGATTCCGTTCTAAGGGGATCGTTTTGTTTTCTGATTTAATACAGGGTTCAATAATTCTTATCTATATAATTATCATGGTTGTGACGATATCATATACAAAAGAAACGATATTGTGAAAGCTCATTCTGGTCACTTATATTTGCAAAGCAATCCGGATGTTTTTATAGGTTGCCTACTTATCCGTTCACTTTCAAGATCTATATTGACGCATCAATGATGGTTTTATCAAATAATGTAGTTTTTTCTCCATTCCGGCTCTTTTCTTTTTTTTTCTTTTCTATTTTTACATTCCCTGCTGCATTCGCCCAACAGGTTTATACAACCGAAACCGGCGCAACTCACCGCATGTATTCACCCGAAGACGGGATTCCAAGCCACTCCCCAACAAATGCCATTGTTTCGAATGACGGCTATCTGTGGTTAAGCACTACCGGAGGTACCATTCGAATGTCAGGAAATGAAATTGAAGATTTTGGTGCAGAGTATGGAATTAACATGATGCAGCATATCTATTACGACCGCGACCGAAATGTAATGTGGTTCTCAGATGCTGCAACTCTCGCAAGCTTTGATGGAAACAGTGTAACGCTTTATGGGCCTGAAGAAGGTTTTGATCCGCCGGGCCTTGGCCGGAAAGAGGTAATGCCTGTACTCTCTGACAGTCATGGGCGCCTCTGGGTCGGCTCGTACACACCGCCATTCGACTCACCTCAAAACGGCGGGCTAATTATGCTTGAGAACGGTGAATTCCGAACCTTTTCATTTGAAGAGCTCCCCCTTCATAATATAACCGGCGCTTTTGAAGCTTCCGACGGCTCAATTTGGTTCACATCTTCCGGGTATCAGGCGGATGGCATCATACAAAACCACTCCTACATGGCACGTTTCATCAATGATGAATTTGTGATCTATGATAATGAAACAGGTTGTATGAATGTCGCCACTCATTTCCGGGATCCTGATGGCTTTTCAATAAGTATCACTGAAGATAACAGTGGAAATCTCTGGTTTTACTGCAACGGTATTTACAATTCGGCAGAGAACAAAAGGGAATTGAATGGCCTGTTTATTTTTGACGGAATATCGTTTGAGCCTGAAATATGGATCAATGAAAAACTGGAATCCGTTCCGGGAGGTTTATTTGTAATATACGACAGTGATCAGGATGAAATGATCGTTACGCTATCTCCGGAAGGTGGGTTTAACCAGGATAGTTTTCCAGAACACATGTTTATATACAGCAATGGAGAATGGCGGACAGATCAGGTTGTTTCCTGGGAGGAGCTGAAAGAACTGTCGGACGGTTTTTTGAGTGAAAATGCCCTCTACTTTGGTATATACGTGATGCGTTCCGTAAGCGGCCGTTTAATTGCAAATATGCAGGTTGCTGAGCCAGGCAATGAAATTTACAGTATCGTTTTCCAAAAAAACGATGGCGCCTGGAGGTGGCTCGATAACGCCCGCGGTTTCTTTCTCATCAATCTTTCCGGTGATGTATATCTTACTGCCCAGGCCGAACCGGACGTTTTGGGAATTTACACACCTCCATATTCCAGGCTGTTCACGGAAGAAGACGGACTCTTGAAAGCTCCAATTGAATCCACAACCGGCGGCGTATATTACAGGCAACGATTTTTTACGGACATAGATGGAAATGTCTGGATCAATCATATGAACAACTATGATCCTGAAACAGGAACGTATGATGCATTGGGCACAACCGTTTGGGATGGTGAACAGTTCATAAACTTTTCAGTCGATGACGGCTTTTCCAGCAACAATCTCTTTTTTGTGAACCAATCTACTGATGGTGCACTCTGGTTCCCTTCAGATAACGGAATGAACCGGCTGATATGGAATGGCGATATTCCACAAATCACGAACTATACGGATCAGGATGGATTACCGTTCTTTTCACGATTGGTTGTGGAACGATCGAATGGTGAAATATTCACCTATAACAACTATGTGACACCAGCAACAGAAACCAACCCTGAACAGCCTTTCTTTCTTGGAAGGCTTGAAGGTGATACCTTCAACCGGTTTGAACCGCCTTTCCCTGACAGCCTTATGGCACTTCCTTATCAGAACTTTGAGCTGATCACCGATCTTGAGAACCGGATGTGGATCACAGCACAGTTTGCACCATCCACTGGTGATGCTTTATTTCTTGCACAAACTCATATTCGCGTTATGGAAGAGGATACGTGGATCATTCCGCCGGGTGACTGGAATGTCCCGGAAAACCGCCTCTTTTACGTTGGTGAACTCCATAACGGACATTACTTCATGAAAGAAGGCGGATTCATAAAATTCGATTTTGAACAACAGCGGTTTATTGATTTGTCTGACAGTACCAGTGCTACAGCAGATTTCAGAATACTTCAGCGCGTGAATACTTCGGGTATGTTTTTTAATATCGAAACCGATGATCATCTCTATATCCGGTTCCGTGATATGGGTCTGGCTATTTTTGACGGTACCTATCTTGATTATCTCGATCGCAGAAACGGTCTGCCAAGCCTCCGGATAAGTTATCCCCAAAAAGACCCGAATGGAGATTTATTATTTACCACCCCCACCGGCGGAATCATTTTCAGCGGCACCGATTTTACTGCTATCCGTGATGACGCCGTAAGCGGGCTTACTGCCCGTGGTATTGCCCGGGATAAAAATAACAATATTCTCATTGCACATCTTGGCCAGGGGATCACCATAACACAAATGGATACCATCCGGCATCCCGTGCGAATTTCCTCCATTCTTGCTGATGGAGGACGTTATTATGAAAACCAGTCACCCAGGCTCAGTTATGGCCAGAACAACCTTCATTTCAGGTTTGTCACCCTCAATTTTTCAAAGCCGGAAGATGTAAAATTCTCATATATCCTGGATGGGTATGGCACAGAATGGTCACGGCCATCAGAATCAAATTTCATTGAGTTCCGCAGCTTGCCTCCCGGAAATTACACCTTTCGTGTTCGCAGTGTAGGGCCAGGAACTCTTGTTTCCGAACCAACGGAATTTTCATTCAGTATTGCCCCACCATGGTGGCGCTCATGGTGGGCGTATTCTTTCTATTTTCTATTGCTTATTGTCGGTTTTATTGCAACCGATAAATGGCAGCGCAAAAGGCTCATACAAAAAGCCCGGGAAAAGGCACGTGAGCGTGAACTGGCCCATGCCCGTGAAATCGAAAAAGCATACCGTGATCTTGAAACAGCTCATGAAAACCTGAAATCAGCACAGAATCAGCTTGTGCAGCAGGAAAAACTCGCCTCCCTCGGCCAGCTCACTGCAGGTATTGCCCATGAGATTAAAAACCCGCTGAACTTTGTGAATAATTTTTCAGATTTGTCTGTGGAATTGATTGATGAAGTTCGTGAGGAAATCAATTCTGTAGGGGC
>SKKO01000118.1 GCA_007123715.1 Balneolaceae bacterium
CGGAGCATCTCAAGCCGTTACTTGCTGAAATTGAAGTTCGAGATCATCACCCGGTTTTACGATTGCGCATCTCTTATTCCTGATCGTTAGAAGGTAAAGTGATTCTGGATCTATGCCTCTCCGGTGCCCTCTATTTCGAAGATTTTCGACGTACTGCACGAAATCTGCTATTCCAATTACCGGGTTGTGTAGGAGACCACTAAATTGATTGAAATTCAGAGATCGAACGAAAAGTGAGTGATCAACTTCCGGTCGCTTACCAGCTCGCATATTCAAACTCGACTCTCACTTGAGGATATCTGTGAGGATTAGGGGCAGGTGGTCACCTACATGGGCGCCATTTCGCATCTGATGCTTCATTTAGCTATCTCACTCTTTATCCGAATGATAATAATTTGATCCAACTGTGATCTATGTAACTTTTCGCCGGTTATCTGTAAGGGATATTATTCAAGTTATGATGATCATACCCTACAATACAGTACAATGATGGTATAGGTGTAAACCAGATTGAAAGGTAAAAAGTCTCAGCTATTCTTTCTTGAATATGGAAGGCGATTTTATCAAGGATGATTTGTGTTGCAGCGGTATAAAAAAGAGCTATTCTGGAAGTGCAGTAAATCTAATGTGTTCGGAAGATCTGATAACCGCAGCTAAGCAAATCATATGGATACTTTTGAAATATGATTGAGTTCATAGCTGCAAACCAGTCAAACTTTATGATTAAAAATAATTTCAAATATTATTATAGAAATGTAAAAATATTGATCTCCGTATTATGCTTTGCATTGACAGTTACTACCGCAGAAGCATCTCCTCTTAGTACATCTGGTTCAGCAATTTTAAACAATCAGTATTCTCAACAGGATCATTTTACAGAAGTACTAAATTTTGCTCGGGATACAACCGAAACGCTACATGGTATACCTCTTCAATTCACAGAGGATCTGAAAGAGAGGACTTTCACATACTTTTGGGAAATTGTGGATTCCACTACCTGGCAAACAGATGATCGTTACCCAACAAAAAGTTTTACGAGTATAGCTGCCACAGGCTTTGCTTTACCTGCCTATATCATCGGTATTGAGAATGAGTATATAACCAGGGAAAAAGGTGCTGAACGCGTTTTGAATGTGCTCGACTGGCTATGGAATTCACCACAGGGAGATAATCCTGAAGGTGTTGCAGGCTATCGGGGGTTTTATTACCACTTTTTGAATTATGATACCGGCACCAGATATCGGCAGGTTGAGTTGTCAACAATTGATACCGCTTTACTTATGGCCGGAGTGCTGACGTCTCAAAGTTATTTTGATGATGATAATCGGGTTGAATCCAGAATCCGGGAAATAGCAGATTCATTGTATTCTCGGGTTGAATGGGATTGGGCAATGGATGGAAATACTACCATGTCGATGGGATGGCATCCCGAAACCGGCTTTATCAAGGCTCAGTGGGAGGGTTATGATGAATCCATGATTTTGCTCATTCTTGCACTGGGTGCACCGGAACATTATATACCGAAGGGATCGTGGGAGGTATGGACATCAACCAATAACTGGGCGAATTTCTACGGATACGAACATGTTAACTTCGGCCCCCTTTTTGGGCATCAATATTCCCATATGTTTATCGATTTTCGTGATATCCGGGATGGATATATGCGAGACAAGGGGAGTGACTATTTTGAAAATTCCCGCCTGGCCACGCTTGCAAACCGGGCATACTGCATTGATAATCCCGGTGAATTTAAAGGCTACAGTGAAAATATCTGGGGATTATCAGCCAGTGACGGACCTGCGAACGAAACCAGAGTAATCGATAACAGAACGGTGCAGTTCAGAACCTATCATGCGCGTGGCGCTGCCAACGGATATACAGAAGATGACGGGACGATTACGCCAACCGCAGCAGGCGGATCCATTCCATTTGCGCCGGAAGAAACCCTAAAAGCACTCTACACTATGAAAGAGAAATTTGGAGATCAACTCTATACAAAATATGGCTTTTTGGACTCCTTCAACTTGACGTACAGCGAGGAAGTCTGGTTTAACACCGACTATATCGGGATTGACCAGGGGCCTATACTCATTCAGCTGGAAAACTATGAGACAGGCCTGATTTGGGACATTTTACGTGAAAATAAATACATCAGAAAAGGGCTGGAAAAAGCAGGTTTTACAGGCGGCTGGTTGGAAAAATCAGTCAAATAACTTAAACGGAAAACACATGAAAATATCCATGAAAGATTGTTACCGGTGGATGTATAATAGAAGATCGATAAAAATACCGACTCTGTTTCTGGTTGTATGTATCATGGCAGGATTGTTCAGCAGCCAGAAAGTTATGGCGCAACAGGAGGTTCGCGGTACGGTTGTTGATGCTCAATCCGGTGATACATTACCCGGTGTAAATATTCGTGTGAAAGAGAGTCAGACCCGCGGAACGGTAACCGACTTAGATGGCAATTTTAGTTTCCGTTTGGAGCCTGGAGAACGGATACTTGTTTTTTCCTATATAGGGTATGCAACTCAGGAAATAGATGTAAGCGGGCAGGATGAATTGTTAGTAGAACTAAAGCAGGATATTGGAATGATGGACGCTTTGGTTGTGATCGGTTACGGGGCAGTACGGAAACGTGATGTAACCGGGTCGGTAAGCCGTGTACCGGCAGAAGAGATTGGGAGAATAACCAGCCTTAATGCAGAACAGTCGTTGCAGGGAAAAGTAAGTGGGGTGCAAATAACCACAACTTCCGGGGCACCAGGAGCAAGTGCCGCAGTTAGAATTCGCGGGATTGGCACATTTAATAACTCATCACCCATCTATGTTGTGGACGGTGTGATCATTGATGATATCTCTTTCTTGAATCCGGCAGATATTCAATCTATGGAAATTCTGAAGGACGCCTCTGCCACAGCTATTTACGGATCAAGGGGAGCCAACGGAGTTATTCTGGTTCAAACAAAAACCGGGGCAGGACTTGAAGACGGTACGATGGTTTCTATATCTGTGGAGAGCGGAATTCAGCAAATAGAAAAGAAAATTGACCTTTTAAATGGGCGCCAGTTTGCCATTATTGCGAATGAAATAAGGGCTGGTTCGTACAATAATGTGGATGCTGTTCCAAGTACTAACTGGCAGGATCTGATTTTTGACATAGCTCCGATGCAGAATCATCAAATTTCAATTAGCGGGGCTACAGAACGATCCGATTATTATGTTAGCCTGGGTTATTTCCAGCAAACCGGGATCATCAACAAGTCAAATTTCGAGCGTTTCAGCCTCAAGGTTAACAACAACTATAAAATTAGTGATTATGTTAAACTTGGAAATAATATCACCATATCGCCTTATAAACAGCGTGTAGCTCCTAATGTTACCTGGTCGGCCTATCGGGCGCAGCCGTTACTGCCGCCATTTTATGATGATGGCAGTTTTGGTGTGGTGTTCAATGTAGGTAATCCACTTGCCGACCTGGAAAATTCAAACAACTTCAACAGCGGAGTTCGGATAGTCGGGAATATATTTACCGAGATGATTTTGGCCAACGACTTTTTGATCAGAAGCAGTTTTGGCGCCGACGCCGCTTTAAATCGGGGTAAAAGTTTTACTCCGGAATTCACAGTATTTAACCCTGATGGCTCTGCTTCTCAACAAAACAATGAGTTTAGCAATCTGTTCAAAGGAGAGGGGATAAATTACAATCTGTTGTGGGAAAATACGATTAATTATATCAAAGACTTAGACCGGCATCAAGTGAATGCCGTAGCCGGATTAACCATTCAGCAGACCAGATCAGAGATCATACAGTTGTCGGGCCGGAATGTAATACGTGACGGGAATGACTTCTGGTATATACAACCCTCTTATATCATTGATGAGGCTAATAATATTAATATGTTATCATCTATAGTAAATAGCGTTGACCCAAACCAGTACTACAATATGATCTCGTATTTGGGGCGATTAGTCTATTCTTATGATAACAGGTACGTTGCAACACTTACACTCCGGCGCGACGGTTCATCAAAATTTTCTGAAGTGAATCGATGGAGTACATTCCCTTCTGTAGGAGTTGCCTGGAATCTGGATCAGGAATCATTTATGCAATCTGTAACCCTGATTAACAATTTGAAACTTCGCGGCAGCTGGGGAATGATTGGTAATGAAAAAATCAGCTATTTAGACCGATTTTCTCGCGTGAACGCTAATTTACTGGCTGTATTTGGCAATCCGGATGCAATATTTACAGCGGCGACTTATGGGAAAACCGGCAATCCGGATCTGAAATGGGAAACGACCACCCAAACTGATATCGGGCTTGAATTTGGAATGTTTAATCAGCGCCTGACCGCTGAATTAGACTTTTACAACCGTGTAACAGACGATATCCTGGTCGAACTTTCTACTCCGGGCCATCTTGGCAACGGGCAGGGGCAACGTGTACGTTTTAATGCGGCCTCCATTCTCAACAGGGGTATAGAATTTACATTCAATTGGAATGATTATGCAGGAGAGCTGAACTATAGAATAACAGTTCTCGGGAATACCATTTATAACGAAGTTCTCTCAATTGGAGGTGTAAGCGGTGTAGATTCAATACTAATAGGTGGTTTTCTGGCAAATGGTCAGACAGTTACAAGATCGACCATAGGCAGGCCGATTGGAGCATTTTATGGCTTCGTAACAGATGGGATTTTCCAAAATCAGAATGAATTGGACAGCTATCCAAGTATGTCGCAGGCGGGGATTGGAGATCTTCGGTTTTTGGATGTTAACGGGGATGGCCAAATAAATGGAGATGACAGAACATACCTTGGATCACCTATTCCTAAATTTGTTTACGGGTTTTCTCTCGATCTGAACTACAGAAACTGGGATTTATCTCTGGGTATCCAGGGCCAATACGGGAACAAGATATTTAACGGGAAAAATGTGGTTCGGCCTGATCCATATAATTTTGAACAGCATGTTTGGAACAGATGGACAGGTGAAGGGACTAGTGATTCCGAGCCGCGTCCATCTTACGGTGGTTATAACTTCCTTCCATCTGACAGGTTTCTTCAGGACGGTTCTTATGTACGCATCAGAAGTTTAAACATTGGATACAGTTTACCGCCAGGTTTCACCGGCAGATTAAATATTACAAGAGCGCGGGTTTACCTGAAGGCTATAAATTTATTCACACTGACCGGATACAGCGGTTATACCCCGGAAATCGGAAGTGGTGATGTACTATCAAGTGGGATCGATACCGGTATTTATCCCATCCCAAGAGTTTTTGCCGCAGGAATTAATACAACATTTTGAGGTTATTATTATGAAAAATTCTCGAATTTTCTATACAACACTCATCATTGTTACCCTCTTGGGTTGTGAAGATTTTTTAAGTGTTAACCCTCAAAGTGAATTAACTCAAGAGGCATTTCCAACAACACAGGAAGATGCTCTGCAGGCTACAAATGCTGTTTATGCAACACTCAGGGATTGGCATTATCACAGTGGAGGCTTCCCTATTCTCGATTTTATGTCTGATGACGCCCATAAAGGGAGCAATCCAAATGACGGTGTAAATACCCAGGGCCCATATGAAAAGTTTACGCACTCTCCCACTCAGGATGGTCTCGATAGGTGGTGGAATGCTCTCTACCAGGGAATAAGGCGTGCAAATATCGTACTGGAAAGAGTTGCACCCATCGAAATGGATGCACAATTGAAGAACAGATTTTTAGGAGAGGCGAGCTTTTTACGTGCTCTTTATTATTTCGATTTGGTTCGGGCATTTGGCGGGGTTCCATTGGTGACCGAGGTGGAGCCCCCTCTTGAGGTTCAGAGATCAACTGCGGCGGACATTTATGAGCTAATTGAAGCCGACTTGTTATTCGCTGTTGACAACCTTCCGTTAAAAAGTGGATATGGTCCCAACGATCTGGGAAGGGCTGCAAAAGGGGCGGCACAAGCGCTTCTTGCCAAAGTTTACCTGTTTCAGCAAGATTTTGTGAAAGCAGAAGAGTATGCAATGGAGGTGATAATCTCAGGTCAGTACGATCTTGAAGAGGTCTTTATCCATGCAAATGGACCTGAAGGCGAACATGGGGTTGAATCTGTATTTGAGATAGGTGCCGTAACTACGGCTGGCGCCGGTGGCAATCAATATGCAAATACACAGGGAGTTCGCGGTACCCCAAACCGGGGATGGGGATTTAATCGGCCATCCATTGATCTTCGTGAAGCATTTGGGGAAGATGATCCGCGACGTTCCGGTACAATTATTGAATTGGGTGATGTGATAGATGGAATAACAATTATAGGCGACGGTACTACACCTGATGAAACGACCGATGAAAACGGTAATGTCATTGAAATAGAGAGCTATAATCGGAAAGTTTGGATTCCGGGCATATCAACCGACACTCAGTTTGGCCACAATCGAAGATTAATCCGCTATGCTGATGTATTGTTGATGGCGGCAGAAGCACTAAATGAAAATGGTAAATCTGGAGAGGCATTAACCTATCTGAACAAAGTACGCGAAAGAGCACGTCATGGTGATGATACCATGCTGCCGGAAATTACAGAGACCGATACAGATCTTTTGCGAGATAGAATTATTGAAGAACGCAGACTGGAGCTCGCTCTTGAGGGGCACCGGTTCTGGGATCTTGTACGTACCGGAAAAGCAGGAGAAGTGCTGGGACCGGCTGGTTTTATAACCGGGAAACACGAATTATTGCCAATTCCTCAGAGTGAAATTGATCTGTCGCAGGGTACTCTCACTCAAAACGAGAACTGGTAATACAAAATAAATTATTAAATCAACCCAAATAAAAAGAGCGATAATTATGAAAACAAAAAATACTACACTGATAATCGTTTCAGCTATTCTTTTGATGGCTGTTATGTTTCAATCATGTGGAACAGATAGTACACCTCAGGATCTGAATATTGAATCTATGACTGTGGGTGGAATGGACCTGAATACTGCAACATCACCAGTTAACGTGCCTGCTGATGCCGTAATCCTAGTTACATTTAATTCAAATGTCAAAGCATCAACAGCTAATTCAGCTAATATTACTTTAGTTCAGGATTATGATAATCAAGATATTCCATTGGCAATTACTGTTAATGGAGCAACCATTACCATACAGCCGGAAGAAGAACTTGGTTCCGGAGCGCTATACCAGCTTACACTGAGTAGTGGTTTGCTTAATGAAGATGATCAGCCACTTGCAAATACATCACGAACATTCAAAACCGCAGGCACATTTAGCCCCGCAGGTATGATTGCACACTGGACGTTTGAAAATAGTGCAGATGATGTGGTAGGCAATTACAATGCTTCCGGTGAGGTAGATGTTACGTATACCGCAAGCCGAAATGCAGAAGCAGGACAGGCTGCGACATTTAATGGAAATACCAGTATTATAGAAATCCCTAATGGTGACGAACTTATAAATACTTCTGATTTTACCCTTAGTTTTTGGATGAAAACCAATTCAGCAGGACATGTAAACGAAAATGGAGATCCTGCAGGCCATTTTGTAATCGGGTTAGGAGCCTTTCACGGCATTCAATACGAAGTATCCGCTAATTATGAGTCTGCCAAGTTTGCAATTCAATTCGAAACAGCCGACGGCACAGCCGTGGGAGAAGATATGTGGTTTCCGGCAGAAGCAACCGATGCTAACAGTGGCGGCTGGCAGGGATGGGATTACGCCAGAAGCCTTACCCCACAGCAGATGGTTAATCTTCTGAAAGATAACTGGCTACACGTTACCTTGAGTTTTAATGGAGATCAAAAGAAAGCAAGACTCTATTATAATGGGGATTTGATGAAAAGCTTTGACTTTAACTTGTGGCCCGCTGATGCCATTCAGCGAACGGTTATCGGTTTGAAGTATAACGGTCAGTCGCCTGAGGTTGAGAATGAGCTCGCATTTGGATTTATACAATCCCGGGCAGGTAACTTATGGAGTAACGAACCATGGGGCGGATACGATTTTCCAACATCAAACCATTTTAAAGGCCAGCTTGATGACATTAAAGTTTTTCATAAAACTCTGACCGATGGTGAGGTAAAATTGATGTACGAGTCAGAAAACTAAAGTCAGTTACGTGGGTTAAAACTTTTAAATGTGAGCCACGTCATTTTAATCCCGGTGCAAAGTGCATGATTTTCATTAGCACCAGGCACCGGGTTTATTGTAATCATTAAAGTGTTACCGGCATGATATGAATCTGAAGTCTAAACGGCTCACGCACATCAAATTTCGCTATTCCAACACATCCTTTTTAATATATCTGTTCATTTTTGCATACATCATATCGGGATGCAAAGATACAAGCACCGAACAGCAGGCAGATACATTTCAGTTATTAAAAGTGTCAGCAGATAATACGACACTTTCCAGCAGTGATACCAATACCGGAATTTCGGTTACTGCATCATTTTATTTTGATTTTTCAGGTTCCGTTGATCAGTCAACAGTTCAAAATAGCATTATTCTTACAGATTCTGATTTTGATGATGAAACAGATATTCCAGTTATCGTTAATTTTGAAAACGATGGTTTAACCATTTCAGCAAAGCCCAAACAGCAATTGGATTGGAAAACATCATACCGGCTGGAAATTACAAATGAATTACGATCGGTTCAGGGGGCAGACTTTCCAGGTACAGAATATTATTTTGAAACAGAAAACGGTACGGGAGAATTGCTATCCGCCACCATCAACAATACTGAACTGCAATCAAATACCTTAATACGAGACATTTCTTACGATGATGTGACGCTTGAGTTAGTTTTTTCTGAGGTTTTGAGTGATCTGGATTTGCGGACTCATATCAGGATTACACCGGCATTCAACTCCAGCTATACCCTTTCAGATGACGGGCGTACAGTAACCATTAATAATGCAGAGGTACTCGATTACTACCGGCATCACTACATAAATATCAGCGGAGATCTGACGTTCGAAAATGGATTTGAATTTGAAACTTACAACACCAGGTTTCAAACCGGCCTTAATCCGGAGTTTAAATTTCCTGAGATTTCCGATGAGCAATTACTGAATAAAATTCAGGAAGCCACCTTTGGGTACTTTTGGGATTTTGCCCATCCGGTAAGCGGATTAGCCAGAGAGAGAAATACTTCCGGCGATATAGTAACAACAGGAGGCAGTGGTTTTGGCCTGAAGACTATTTTAGTGGGAATTCACCGTGGATTTATTTCCCGTAGTGAAGGAATTGAGCGCCTTCAGATAATTGTGGACTTCCTGGAATCTGCCGACCGTTTTCATGGAGTTTGGCCACACTGGATGCATGGAGCAACCGGGAATACGATTCCTTTTAGTGAGTTTGACGATGGCGGCGACCTTGTGGAAACTGCGTTCATGGCTCAGGGACTCATTACGGTAAGGGAATTTTTGGATAAAACCATCCCGGCAGAAAAAGAGCTGGCAAATAACATCAATGCACTGCTTGACTCAATTGAATGGGACTGGTATACAAGAGAAGGGCAGAATGTGCTTTATTGGCACTGGTCGGAAAATCACGGCTGGCGGATGAATTTGAAGATCAGCGGCTATAATGAGGCACTGATTGTTTATATCCTGGCGGCTTCATCAGAAAAGCATGGAATTGAGCCTGAAGTATATCACCAAGGCTGGGCGAGGTCGGGTGATATTGTAAATGGACAATCGTACTACGGAATTACACTCCCGTTAGGATATGATTATGGCGGCCCGCTCTTTTTTTCTCATTACTCGTTTCTTGGATTGGATCCGCGAAATCTGTCAGATACATACGCTGATTACTGGGTCCAGAATCGTAATCATACTTTGATTAACCGGGAGCACAGCATCATAAACCCAAACAATTTTACAGGATACAGCTCCGATAGCTGGGGGCTCACAGCCAGTGATAATCCATCTGGTTACCAGGCTCATGAACCAACACGCGACAACGGTACCATTACACCAACTGCGGCAATTTCATCCATCCCATACACGCCTGATGAATCGATGGAAGCAATCCGGCATTTCTATTATGTGCTGGGGGATAAGCTATGGGGTGAATATGGATTTCATGATGCGTTTAATCCAACCGAGGGATGGTGGGCAGATTCGTATCTGGCAATCGATCAGGGGCCGGTTATTATCATGATTGAAAATTACAGGTCCGGCTTATTATGGAATCTGTTTATGCAAGCACCCGAAGTTCAATCGGCTTTGAATGAGCTTGGGTTTAATACAGGCAGATAACTATAAAAGGTTCTACCATAATTTTTGCTACTGGCATCCTGATGGGAAAGGTTTATCAAAACAGTCATTAAATCATCTCTGTTGATGTTTTTGGTGATAGATCTCAATCAATGAAATGGCTGAATTTTCCGGTGAAGTGGTTACAGGCAGACCAGTCTTCACAACGTCTTACATTCATATCACACCGAATAATCATGAAAACCCAGGTTATTCATATAATCGGTATCAAATTGTTATACAATCGTTATAGTTCATAACGTGTATCTTGTTTACTTGATAATAAAGTCCTTGCACATGATGAAAGAATCCATCCAGATAATCATATTTGTCATTATTACCGGATTTGCATCCGTATTTTTCACAGTTCAGGGAGATGCCCAGAAGCTTCCGGGGTTCGATACCAACCTGGAGAAAAGCAGCATCGGTCTTGATGAACTGATTGATGGCGGGCCCGGCAAGGATGGTATTCCGTCAATCGATGACCCGCTGTTTGTCTCACAATCGGATGCTTCCGGATGGTTACGAGGTGTTGAACCGGTTATTTCACTCGAAGTGAATGGTGAAGCCCGTGCCTATCCAATTCAGATTCTCATGTGGCACGAAATTGTGAACGATGTGCTGGGTGGTAAATCGGTTGTTGTTACCTTTTGTCCGCTCTGCTACTCGGCCATCGTTTTCGACAGTAGTGTACATGGCAAAGTACATGAATTTGGGGTTTCGGGATTTTTACGGCACTCCGATATGATCATGTACGACCGCACCACAGAAAGCCTCTGGCAGCAGTTTTCGGGCGAGGCTCTGGTGGGTGATTACACCGGGTATGAATTGACGATTATCCCAAGCCAGCTGATCTCGTTTGATCAGTTCAGGGAAGCCTACCCGGATGCGACAGTTTTATCCCGGGAAACAGGGCATCTCAGAAATTATGGTGATAATCCCTATGCAGGATACGACGATATCAACAACTCCCCGTTTTTGCTTCGTGAAGAGTTGCCCAAAAAAATAAGCCCGATGGAAAAGGTGATCGGAGTGCGAACTGAAAAACAGGTTAAAGGATATACCTATACCATCACCCGCAAAAAACGTGTAATCCATGATGAGGTAGGAGGTGAACCGATCGTCATTTTCCATGTAGATGGGATGGCCTCAGCACTTGACGACCGAACGATACACCGTTCGCGCGATGACGGGTCAACCGGCGTTTTCTCTCCGGTATTGAATGATGAACATCTGGAATTCGAATTCAGCGGTGGTGAAATCAGAGATAAAAAAACCGGAAGTATCTGGAGTATTTCCGGCAGGGCAACAGACGGGCCACTGAAAGATGCACAGCTTGTAACTAAAATTTTTGGAGATTACTTTGCATTTGCCTGGCTGGTCTTTTATCCTGAAACTGAAATGTTTGAGAGATGAAGAAGTGAAAAGTGAAAAGTGAAACGTGAAAAGTGAAAACAGCATGAAAACCAAAAAAATTGAATTTGAAAATCGCGAGGGATATAAACTATCGGCCAGGTTTGATGAGCCTGATTCGGGCAACATCGTTCAGTCGGTACTGTTTGCGCACTGTTTTACATGTGGAAAAAACCTGAGGGCAGCAGGTAATATCAGCAGGGCACTCACTGAGAAAAACATAGCTGTTTTCCGGTTCGATTTTACAGGGTTGGGTGAAAGTGAAGGTGATTTTGCCGATAGCACCTTTTCGTCAGATGTGAGTGATCTGGTTTCAGCAGCTGAAAAAATGGATGAACTGACAAACCCACCGGGAATTTTGATAGGGCATTCGCTTGGCGGAACGGCTGTACTTCAGGCTGCAAAAGATATCCCGTCATCCAAAGCAGTCATTACAATAGGTTCACCCTGCAGTCCGGAGCACGTAACACACCACTTTGATCATAAAATCGATGAAATTCAGTCGAAAGGTGAAGCAACAGTTCAACTTGCCGGACGCCCTTTTAAAGTTAAAAAGAAGTTTATTGACGACCTGAAAGAGCAGAAGATGGATGAAACGATACGCGGGCTTGGTAAAGCGTTGATGATATTTCATTCACCGGTTGATCGTACAGTCGACATCAGCAATGCCGCTCATATTTACAAACTTGCCAGGCACCCGAAAAGTTTTATTTCACTGGATGATGCAGATCACCTGTTAACATCAGAAAAAGACAGCAATTACGTAGGCGAAGTCACAGCGGCATGGGCAGGCAGGTATTTTTGTAAAAGTTAAAAAAGTATGGTTGGTAATCGGACGTGAAAGAGTTTTCAAATCCTGAAATTGATGCCCGGTTTACACTGGCAAAGGGTTTTCCCGGAGATTATGTGAATAACAGGCAATTCATGATGTTTATATGGAATGATGGAAATTATCCTGTAACAGCTATGATTGACGACCGGAAAATCGAATTATTACCTGATCACCTGTTATGCACCACTTACCTTCATAAAGTCCATATTGACAATACAAACCAAAACCTGAAGAGCCTTTTCTTTAACAGGGAGTTTTATTGTGTTCATACTTATGACAGTGAAGTGTCGTGCAACGGGCTTCTATTTTTCGGATCCAACACGTCACCGGTTCTGAAACTTGACGAAGATGAAATCCGCCGCCTCAGAACACTTTTTAGTGTGCTTGATGAGGAGTTTTCAATGGTGGATAACAACCAGGAAGAGATGCTCAGAATATTGCTTAAGCGCTTTATTATACGATGTACGCGCCTTGCCAGAAAGCAGATTCTTAAAAGCAATAATAATCAATCGGATATTGATCTTGTAAGGCAGTTTAATGTACTGGTAGAAGAGCATTTTAAATCGAAAAAAACGGTACATGAATATGCTGAACTCCTTCACAAATCGCCCAAAACGGTGTCGAATGTATTCAGTAAATACTCTGAGGATTCACCCTTGCAGGTCATTCACAAGCGGGTAATTATGGAAGCGAAACGCATGTTTCTCTATACAGATAAACCTTCGAAAGAGATAGGTTTTGAATTGGGTTATCCTGATCCGGCACAATTCAGTAAACTGTTTAAAAACCATACCGGAAAAACAACCACGGAGTTCAGGAACAGCAAGTCTCAGGTACTAATCGGGCAAAATTGACAATACATCGTGTAGTCCTGCCATTTTTTGGCGAGGATTAAAGCCCGAAATTACCATCGTAATAAACAAACAACCAACCAAAATACGAGGTAAACAATGAGACCCTTTAAAGTTCCAACCCGCGAAGAAGTAAGTGAACAAAACCGTAAAATTTTTGATGATCTTGAATCCAAAGTCGGATTTGTTCCCAACATCTATGCTACTTATGCATATTCAGAACATGCACCAGCCCGGTATCTTGCTTTTGCAAACGGCAAAACTTCACTAAACAACAAGGAAAAAGAAGTCATTAATCTTGTGGTAAGCCAGGTTAACGGTTGCACGTATTGCCAGGCAGCCCATACAGCACTCGGTAAAATGAACGGGTTTACAGAAGAGCAAACCATACAGCTGAGAAAAGGTGAAGCACCGTTCAATGCAAAATTTGAAGCGCTTGTAAAACTTGCAAAATCCATTGCAGAAAACAATGGTAAAGTGTCAGATGATACCCTGAACAACTTTTTTTCTGCAGGTTATTCCAAAGAAAACCTTGTGGATGTGATTATAAATGTGGGAGAAAAGGCAACAACCAATTACCTGCATAATGTGACTGGAATACCGGTGGATTTTCCTGAAGCACCGTCACTCGAAGAATTTAAACAGGCAAGCTAAGGAGGATATCAAAATGCATAAGATTAACTGGAAAAACGCAATATTTGCCGGCCTGGCCGGAACGGTTCTATTTGATTTGTTCGGCCTGATGATGGGTATGGGATGGTGGGACATCCCGGCCCTGCTTGGTGAAAAGACAGAACTTGGCCTGCTCTATGGAGTCATAGGCCATTTCAGCAACGGCGCATTGCTTGCAATACTATATGCGGGAATCGCACCTTCACTCTGGGGCCCGGCATGGATCCGTCCGTTTATTTTCATAACCGCACAAACGGTAGCACTTGTCTGGTTCTTTATGTTCCCGCTTGTGGGGGCCGGAGTTATGGGGCTGAATGTAGGGTTTGATATGGCAATAGGTTCGCTAATTCGGCACTGGATCTATGTGATTCCATTTATTTTCATCATTAATAAAGACCTTTTTCCGAAAGAGAAAAATTAAGATGTAGATTCCCAATCATCACAATAAAGGCTCCCCATGGATAGTGGGGAGCCTTTTTTTTGTGTGATAATGCAGGTAATAAATATACTGGTATCATGTTTCGTCCGGTAACTGCCGTGACAAAACTTTCTGTTATCCATTCCCAAACAAATTGA
>SKKO01000211.1 GCA_007123715.1 Balneolaceae bacterium
CTGCCCGAATTTTTGTAAAGCCCTCCAAGGCTCATGTGATTTGTAATCTGATTTCCAAGATTTCCAATCTGCAGATTCATTTCGAGCGAACGATGCAAGTATTCTTCACCTATTTCATAATTTCCCTCATTTACATTAATAGAACCGAGATTATCTAATATGACGGCAACTATAAGCGTATCATTGATCTCTTCTGCCATCTCAAGGCTGGTTAGATACGCATGAATGGCAGCGGGTATATCACCAAGCGAATTATAATTATTGCCAATATTTTGTGTAATTCCTATTACCATTCGCCTCTCTCCTTTTTCTTCCGCCAGATCCCTCATCAGCAGATAGATTTCAAGTCCTTTGGCGTAGTTTCCAAGCATATTATGCGCATTGGCTAACAAATTTCCCAACTGAATTTCTTTACCGGTATTTTGATACTTTACAATTGTATCATCAAGTAGCCCAACAACTAAATCAGGTAAACCCCTGTCCATATAATAGTTGGCAAGATTACTGATTGCATAAGACTCGCCTTCAATATCATTGAGAACCTCAGCTAAATGAAGAGCTTCATCAATATAAATTCTGGCGCTGTCGGGCTGGTTTGATTCAAGTAAATGTTTACTATGTTCGTTGAGGTGACGAAGAAAAGTTGTATCTCTCGAAATGATTTCCCCTTGTGTACTTCGGGTATCCTGTATTCCAAAAACATTATGAGTAGCTACAATCGCAATAAGAATTGCAAGAAAACAGCCTGTCAGGAATGTGGTGAATATATTCATCAAGTGAGTTTGAATAAAAATATATTAAGAATAATAAGTATATTTTCTTACGCTATTAAAAAATAAAAACTTCTAATCCTGGTAATGATTCAGTATGGATTATTTATTCTGAGCTTCAGGGATAATTCGTATTAATTTTCCATTTTCCTCTGCTGTTAGAAGATACAGGTAACCATCTGGTCCGGTTCTGATATCCCTCACGCGATGTCCTATTGTAAGAGCCTCTTCACCCATAACGGTTGAACCCTCCAGAATAATTCTTCGTACCTGTTCACCTCTTAATCCGCCACTAAAAAGATCTCCATTCCATTCTTTGAACACATCTCCGTGATAGACTGTAAGGCCGCTAGGCGCCTGGGCAGGAGTCCATACGATGACAGGGTCTTCCATTCCGGGCTTTGATGTTTTACGGGAAATTTTCAGGCCATAATATTCCCGGCTGTATGTAACTACGGGCCATCCATAATTTGCACCTCCGTTTATCAGGTTCAGTTCATCTCCTCCCCGGGATCCGTGCTCATTTGCCCACACACGCCCTGATGTTTTATCGAATGTCAATCCTTGTACATTTCTGTGACCAACTGACCATATTTCCGGCAATGCACCATCTTGTCTGATAAACGGATTATCCTCTGGAATGGATCCGTCTTCATTGATTCTGATTATCTTACCAAGGTGAGCATCCAGCATCTGGGCATATTCCCTGCTGAGAATTCCATCAATAGATTTGGGACGATTTCCGCCGTCACCCACTGAAATGAGCAAGCTGCCGTCAGCAAGCCATGCCATTCTTGAACCGAAATGCTGATTACCACTTTTTTTCGGATCGGCCCTGAATATTATTTCTACATTTTCTAATCGATTGCCATGAAGTTCTGCGCGTGCCGCAGCTGTTTGGTTCTGATCCTCAGTACCCAGTGCAAATGTGAAATAAATTAAGCTGTTTCTTTCAAAATCGGGATGCACAAGAAGATCAAGAAGCCCGCCTTGACCGTCTGAATAAATCTGTGGCAGACCGCTTACATCATCCAATTGACCGCTTTCTTCATTAAATATTTTCATTCTCCCGGGGCGTTCAGTAATCAGCATCCAACCATTTGGCAACCATTCCAAAGCCCATGGGTGCTCTAATCCCTCGAGTATAATTTCAGAAGCCCAGCCTTCAGCCTCCGCAACATCTCCGCTTAGTGTAACCGGGCCTTCAGGCATTTTACAGCTATATAATACAATCAATGAAAAATAAAGCAGAAATAAAGACGGTTGATATCTCATTACAATATTAATAACGTTAAATAGTATTGTGTCTACAGTAAAATTAGCATGGGAGTAATCCCCATCATTTCATCGTTCACATGATAATAGAATCATTACTTATCCTACTAATTTAACAGCATTCCCGATGGAAATCACCGGAATTATTGAAACCTGTCTGTATTCAGAAAAGTTATTAGCTTTAAAACAATTCTATGAACGCTTGCCGGGAGTATCTTTGATAGCGGAAGAAAAAGGGCGACACTTATTTTTCAGGTGTGGGTTCCAAATGCTTTTGATTTTTGATCCGAATCATACTTCGGTTGAGCAAACAGAAGTTAACGGTAAAAGGATCCCTCTGCATGGTGCTAAAGGTGCTATTCACATTGCCTTTTCCGTACAAAATAACACGATAGACCAATGGAAATCCCTGATGAAACGGAACAGCATTCCTATTGAGTCTGAGGTAACCTGGCCTAACGGGTCTGTCTCTATATATTTCAGGGATCCAGCCGGAAACAGCCTTGAAATCGCAGAACAGGGTTTATGGAATTGAATCAGGGAACTTATTTCAGCTGACCTGATCCGTGTTTTAAAAGCTGTTCGGTTGTATGGACAAACTTTTCCCCAAGTTTTTTTTGGAGCGTTTCTTCAGCTTCACGGTACGCCCTAATAAGGTGTGGAATTAGTTTCTTACCTTTTCCCGATAGGGTAATAAAGGCCATTCTTCCATTCATCTTTTTCTCTACAAGCTCCCTATTTTGCAATTTTTCGATAAACCTTGTGATGGTAGATGGCGCCAGGTTCATTCGTTCCGAGAGTTCTTTTTGTGACAGTTTTTCATTCTCACTGATGTGAATTAAGAGTTCAACAAAAGGAGTAGCCAGTTTATGTTCTTTAAAATATGCGTCAAAAAGACGGCAAACATCCCTGCTAAAAGAATTTAGTATTGCATGCATGGCTCTAATGTTTATTTGTATGTACAATAATATTCTGATTATATCGGTTAAAATCAATAAAAAAAGGGCTGCAATGCTCACATCACAACCCTTAGAGTGAATACTTAACATATTCGTTTCTGTATTATTCTGTTGGCCAGTCGCCATAACGCTGGTTAAAAGAAGCTTTATCGGTTCCCAGAAGTTCTCTTTGCGGGCCAAGATAAGCAGCATTCATAACGGCACGCGGCGAGACATTTAACCGCCCGTTTGCATTAACAAGGGCTATTCGGCCAAAGTGATCGAATCCAAGTGCATGCCCATTTTCATGAACCGCTACAGATTCAATGTCAATGGTTCCGGGGGTTCCATTGTCAGACCATGGAAAGTTATCGTTGTACCAAATTTCAACGTGTGCGGTCTCATTGCTCCCAATAAACGTAAATGTAAATGCTACACCAAGCACACTTCCACTTGCGCCGGGGCCTAAAAACGCATCAAACATAGAACCCGGTACAAATCCAATACTACCAATATCTGCTGAAAGTGGATTATTTACGAATCCGTTTAAGATAAGAATCGCACTTGGAATAACCCCTGGCACTGACCTTTTAATAATTTCCGGACCGGAATTGTTTTTCAGTTCATTCCATGTTGAAAATGCTTCATCAAAAATTGGTTTTGCATCAATTATCGGCAGTGTATTACCCGTATTTGCATATGAAAGAGGTTCGAATACCATATATGTCAGGTTGTTTCCATCAGCGCCACGCCTTGCATCCCCCGGAACCCAGCCAAAAGGAAGCTGTTTTGTCCGGTCGTTTGCAAATATTGTCTGACCTGTTTGGTAACTTCCATCTTTGATTTCTTTAAACGTTTCGGCTTTGGAAAACTCAATTCCTGTTATTCCATTTTCAGCCAACTTAGCATGGATCATTTCTGCCATCTGTACGTTGATAATACCTTCCGCAATCCCTCCTGTATGGGAATGCCCTGATTTATCTTTTCCAACTGCATCAGTATAATTCAGATAAATTTCATTGTTTTTATCTTCGTTCATGAGTGAATTATTGTCACAGCCTGCGTTAAAAGATGTAATGATTAGTATACAAACAATTGATAATAATTTATATGAGTGAATAATATTAGTCATGATTTATTAGGATTGTAATTCATATGTTCTAAGGCAGTTCCGGGTTACGGTGAAAGCAACCTGAATTTCAAATATCTATTAGGATGCATGAGAATGAGAATTGTTACATTTTTTATTAAAATCTTA
>SKKO01000079.1 GCA_007123715.1 Balneolaceae bacterium
ATGAAAACGAAATTAACACTCCGTTTAGACGATTCGTTGATTAAACGTGCTAAAAAACGGGCCAAACAAAAAGGAACTTCCGTATCACAAATGGTTGCCGACTATTTTGCACTAATTGATACTGAAAAACCGTCAATCGACAGCGGGCTCCCTCCCATCACTGCTTCTTTGGCCGGTATTTTAAAGAATAAAGAGATCAGGGAAGAAGAATACAAAAAGCATTTGGAAGAGAAGTATCTGAAATGAAAGTCCTTTTTGATACGAATGTACTACTGGATGTTTTTTTAGAGCGAGAACCTTTTTTTGAGACATCTGCCCAGGTAACCGGATTAGCTGAAAAAGGAGAAATAGAAGGGTGGATTTGTGGCACAACCGTTACCACTATCTTTTTTTTATTGGCAAAACACTTAACTCCTCAAAAAGCCCAGCAACATCTCCGGGGAATACTGAAAATGTTTCATGTTACTATCATTAATCGCCTGGTTTTAGAAGATGCCCTGGAAAGTAAGTTCAACGACTATGAAGATGGTGTCCTTTATCATTCCGCCATTCAATCGAATGTAGAAGCTATCATTACCAGAAATCAGAAAGATTTCAATAAAAGTGAGATACCTGTGTATAGTCCAGCCGAATTTCTGGAAGCTTTAGGCATATTAGAGTGATAATGTTTACCCAATAATGTCATTATGCAGACGCGTGAACGTTTGGCTGCCCGGCTGCCGCTCCAGCTTTTTTACCCACCGAAGCTTTCCGGGTCAACATAGCTTTAGCGAAGTTGACAGCGTAGGTGGGTCACTTTTTACTTTTCACTTTTCACTTTTTTACTCCCCCTCACTCATCCCCCTGCCACCGCAGCACCGGATACCCGTTCGTTGTTCTCCACACGGTTTGCCAGTCGAACTCCGGCATGTGAGTTTGGGCGGCGGGGCCGGTCATCTGCTGCGTGGTGAGGCCTGTGGCGCCGTCAGGATTTCCTTCGCCCACGCCCTGGCCCTGGCCGCTGACCTCAGCGTCCCAGTAGGAGGTGGTGATGGTGCCATCGTTCCGCCCGGCCAGACCGGTTATTTTGCCCGGACCACCCGTAATCATTAAAGGCCTTGCTGCATAAGAGTGGGAAATCAGTCCGTTTGCACGGTTTTCTAAAACCAGACCGTTCACTTCCATATCATCAGATCCGGTAACAAAATTGACATTTACCTCAGCCTTTGAGTAGGAATTGATGATTTCTCCTTCATTAAATAAAACCAGCCCTGCAGACCTGCGTGTACCTCTTACTTCTCCTTTTGCAAAAGAAAACTCAATACGCCCTCCAAGATTAGAACCCGCAAATCCGGCTGAGCCATTTGTGCCATTCACTCTTGCATTTACCGAGGACGAGATAATTTCACCATAATTCACGGAAACCAGCCCATAGGTAAACATGCCGCTAAAACGGCCTGAAGCATGAGAGTTGATAATTGTTCCTGTATTGATCACAACCAACCCCGAACCGCCAGCGCTAAAACCGGTACCCTCGAAGCTGGAATTTTCAATTAAACCAGTATTTACACCAACAAGGCCGGCTGCCGACTGCCCCATAAATGCAAATACATGTCCAATAAAATGGCAATTTCGTATAATCCCACCGTCATTAAACCCGGCCAAACCACCGATTCCACGTGTATCTGGCAAATCGATGTTTTGTAGCTGCACATTCTCAGCTTGTAAATTCTCCAGACTGCTTTCAGAAAAATCTGACCATTTATCCGGAGATTTTTGTGTCAACTGCCCGCTGTTATCAACAGTAATGTTTACCAGCCGGGCGTTTTTCGCGTATCCGAATAAGCCGTTGAGTTGATCACCGGAGCGCTGAAAATGCAGATGCAAATCCCGGATTACATACCCGTTTCCATTATATGAACCGGTAAACGGTCTATCCCGATCGCCGATATGTTTGAAACCCGATCCATTCTGAAACTCTGCCGACAACGAGGCATCGATATCGCTCACCTGGATAAAATGTTTATCGAGGTACATCTCTTCAGCAATAAGCTGCAATTGCAGAACATGTGACACCCGGTATGGATTATTTTCTGTTCCCGAACCCCCGTCAAATTTCTGATTTGTATCGATGCTGCCCAGGCAGCCCTGAAAGAGAAAAAGTGGCCACAGAATGAGTAAAGTTTTAATGAAGTAGTAAGGTTTCATGATAAACTTATGCATTTCTTGATTTCTCATATTACCACATATTCCAAATTTCCAGCCCCATATTTAAATTAATTAATACACTTGAATCATCTCGAATTTCTTCGAGAGTTATATCACAAGTTATAATGTCAGGTTCGTTATCAGGATCTGTCCAGGATTTATTTTGCATGCCATAAATATCGCTTTGTGGATCTTTGCCAAAAATCCAGTTTGCCTGATTATTACTATATAAATGGAAATGACATGGTATGTGGCCCGGAATTGGATCTGAATAAAATGCAACGTTGCTAATAGCTTGAATTAGTTGACTATACATTTTATTGTTTTCAATTTTTACAAGAGTACCTCCTGCCGCTCCAATGCCACATTGAGCCGGATTAACACCAATGTTGTTTTTTGCTTCTTGAAATGCTCCGTCATAATCACCTAAAAGTATAAAACAACTATTGGCAGATACCCCACTTCCAGTTGCATTAGTTCTTGCCCGGTTATAATTAACCTGTATCCAATTATTACTCGTACCTGAGGATTTAAAAATGTTAATAAAATCTTCCAACGGCTGGCTCGCCACTTGCTGAGTGTGTTCCATCGAATTGTGGTTGATTCTGATATTGCCGCCAGTGCAAGTATCACATTGGAAGAAATTTCTTCCCGGATTTAAAGCCGTACTGAATGTTGCCAATAAAGGCCCGTTACTATTTATAAACCGGATTGCTGAGGCTACATTCTCAAAATGTGAATTGTTGACATTGATATTTATACTGTAATTAAATCGAACAGCTCCATATTTTTGTCCATCTTTGTTCATAGCAATATTTCTAAAGTTCATGTATTGTATGGTGACGTTGTTGCCGCTGTTTGAATTAATTCCATAGTACCTGTAATTTCGGATTTCAATGTACTAAAAAATATTATTGACCATAGAACCGGTAAAAGCATAATCACCAAAATTAATACCATGCATAACAGCGCCGGTAAACCCAAACCAATGATTTCCGTTTTTGGGGTTTGATACTTGCTGATAATGTGTACCTGATGCAATACAAAACGTAGTACCGGAAGGAAAAAGACTATTGGCCGTATTGAAATTATCACCTGGCATAAGTAAAACACAGGATGATGTGGTATTAAACAATTGACCTGCTATTGCATCAAGATCATCACTCTCATGAATGCTAAATATCATCTCCTTTATAAGGTCATCAGAAAAATTTCGCCTCGCATGAGTATTGCCTGAACCTGGATTAAGCACCGATGCAACCTGCCTGCTTAGTTCCTGGTGGTCTTTTTTCGTAAGATTTTCAATTCTATGAGAGATGTCACCGAGCAGGATATCTAACCCCTTCAGCATGTTTTCATTTAGTAATATTGTACCATCGCTAACCTGTCGAATCGGTTCTCCCAGCCTTTGCAACTCATCGGCCGGTAAAGCCAATAGTTCCTCCCAGCTCATATTTTTTATTTCTTCAATTATTTCAAGAAGATTAGCAGTGTCTACGATTGAAGTTATTTGGGACGGTTCTTGTACAGCATTTATCGTGTTCGTCTGTATCGCTGACAGTTCTTCCTGTTCCACTGATGCAATCCGGCTTCCATCACAGGAAAGTAGGAACAGGATAAGAAAACATAGATTAGTAAGTAATAAAAATAGATATGATTTTATTTTCATTGAAACCCTCCTAATGGTTATTTATGTACCGGTTTGCTTAGATGCCTGATTGGCAAGCCATCCCCGATGTAACGTCTCTTCGAAATCCCCCTGAATGGATACATGCAGGATTGCGCTGGTCAATACTCTTTGATAGTAAATTAGATATACTTATCCAAAATTAGAAATACGTAACAAAAATTTATGATATATCCTCTCCCCATCCACTAAAAAACATAGTATGTTTATTCGATGACATGCAACAGTTCACCCCTTATCTGTGATTCAACACCGATCCACGTTCTGAGTTGTACAAACATACCATGTTTCCCCAGCCGCGATCCCACACCCCAAACATGGTATTTCTGTAGTTCCCATAACCCTGCTCATC
>SKKO01000368.1 GCA_007123715.1 Balneolaceae bacterium
AAGAAAGTTTAGTTTTTCTCGGCTTCTGCCGCCTGCGTTTCCTCAATTACCCGCTTCTGGATTTCATGCGGAACCATCCCGTATTCGTGAAATTTGCGGGAATAGGTTGCACTTCCCTGTGTCATGGATTTCAGCCGGGTTGTATACTGATCGAGTTCCTGCAGGGGAACAATAGCTTTGATTTTCTGAATGGTGCCTTCGGCATCCATTCCAAGTATTTGTCCGCGCCTTGAACTAAGGTCACTCATTACATCGCCCATATAGACCGATGGCAGGGTAACTTCAATTTCATAAAGCGGTTCCAGAAGCTGTGGGGATGCCCTTATAAAGCCATCCCGGAATGCCATGAGGCCGGCGGTTTTAAAGGCCGCTTCATTCGAATCTACAGAGTGCATGGATCCGTCATAGACCGAAACACGTATATCACGTGCGCGGCATCCGCTCAGAGGCCCGGTCGCCATTTTCTCCATAACTCCCTTCAAAATGGCCGGCAGAAAACGGTTGTCAATCACCCCGCCAACAATACAGTTCTGATAAACAAGTTTGCCACCCCAATCCAGTTCAATTTCATCCACATGTCTGACGTTCAAATCTTCACGCTGCGGCATACCTTCCACCCAAGGTTCCATGGATATATAAACTTCTGCATATTGACCGGCACCGCCGCTCTGTTTTTTATGCTTGTAATGTGTGTCTACTCTTTTTGTAATCGTTTCACGGTAAGGAATACGCGGACGGATAAATTCTACATCCAGGTTAAAGCGTTCTTTCAGCTGAAAGAGAATTACATTCAGGTGTTCTTCTCCAAGCCCGTTTAATATCATTTGCTGAAGTTCCTGGCTGTGTTCAACCTTTGCAGACGGATCTTCCTTCTGAATTTGATTTAGCGCACTTCCCAATTTATCCTCATCGCCCTCCTTCTTCAATTTAAGGGCAACGCGCATGGTGGTGCTTGGATATTCAATCGGGGCAAATTCAAGGCTGCTATCTTTCAGTGTCACGGTATCGCTTGCCTGCATATCTTTCAGTTTCACTGCAACTGCAATATCTCCGGTATTTACCTCAGACACCTCAGTACGTTTATTTCCCTGACTGACATAAAGTGAGCCAATCCGCAGGCCATCCTGTGTTCGCCTGTTCACCAAATCCATGCCCGGCCTGATGGTTCCGCCGGTAACTTTAAAATAGGTCAGGTCGCCGACATGCGGTTCAGATGAAGATCTGAAAACATAAAATGAGGGGTTTCCGTCCGGGTCAACAAAGTGAGAACTACCGTCTTTCAGTGGTATCGCGCGATCCAGTGGAGAAGGTGCAACGTTTCCAAGGAAGCCCATAATACGGCCTGTACCAACGTTTCTTGATGCACAGGCACAGAATACCGGGAAGATATCCCGGTTTAACAGGCTCATACTAAGGCCATCTGTCATCTGATATTCATCAAGGCTGCCGTTTTCAAAGTAAAGGTCAAGAAGTGTTTCATCATTTTCGGCGATTGCTTCAACGAGTTCGTTATGAAGCAGTTCTGCCTGTGCACGCTGTGATTCGGGTATCGGAAGTTTGTCGGGTTTTCCGCCACTCTCCGGAAATTCATACATGGTCATTTTCAGCACATCAATAATGGCATGAAAATCAGCGCCTTCACTGTACGGATACTGGATAATAACCACACCCCGCCCAAATCGTTCTTTTGCAGAATCCACGGCACTCTGAAAATCTGATTTATCACTATCGAGCTTGTTCATAACAATTACGGAAGGGATGTTTTCACGCTCTGCCGCTTTCCAGAATGCTTCAGTCCCGATTTCAACACCTGCTTCGGTGTTCAATACAAACATGGCTACATCGGCTATCGCAAATGCTTCGGATACCTGCCCATAAAAATCGGACGTGCCGGGTGTATCAATCAGGTTGATTTTTGTTCCCCTCCAATCGAGGTGCAACAGTGAACTGTAAATTGACTTTTGCTTCTCTTTTTCGATTTCATGATAATCGGAAAGTGTGTTTTCTGATTCAACAGCCCCCCTTTTCCTTGATGTACCGGATTCAAAAATCATGGTTTCAGCAAGAGTGGTTTTTCCAGAACCTGCATGCCCGAGCAGAGCAACATTTCTGATTTTTCCTGGCTCATATACTTTCATTACAACTCCAATTTATTTAAAAGACTTTGTTTTATTCATTATTTACGGGATATGAGAAAAATTAGAAGTCCCCGCGACGGCCAGATAAACAGAACACGCTGAATATTGACTTTCAAAACCGCCTTCAGATGGGCATCCCCCAACCTTCATCAGTATATTACATTAACTATATAGATTAAAAATGAAAAACCAATAAATAAAATCATAACTTATTTTTTATTTTTGGAGCTTTTTTTCTCACTTTCAATACAATCTGACCGCCAATACCGAAAAGATGAAACGAATTTTACTGCTGCAAACAGGTGGCACCATCTCCATGCAATTTGAAAAAGACGGAGTTTTCCTTGATCCGGCCAGGTGGAGTCAGGTTTTGTATCAGCAAATGCCGGAACTTACACAAATTGCTGACATCAGCATCGAAAATGTATTCTTTGAGGACAGCTCTGATATTAACCCTTTGCATTGGAGTACATTGGCTGAACGAATTTATCGGCGTTTGAAGGAATTTGACGGGTTCGTGGTATTACATGGAACCGATACAATGGCATACACCGCCTCGGCACTCTCTTTTGCACTGAACCCATTAAACAAACCTGTGATATTTACGGGCAGTCAGGTACCTATGAGTAATATCAGAAGCGATGCCCGGCGTAATTTGGTTAATGCCGTTGAACTCGCAACACATCCTATCCACGAGGTAGCCATTTGTTTTAATGATCACCTGTTCCGGGGCAACCGCAGCACCAAAATGAGTATTGGTGATTTTAACGCATTCGAATCGCCAAATTTCCCGCCGCTTGCAGAGATCGGAATCCACATTAATTTTTCTCCGGATGTAATGGAGAATGATTCTTTAACACCCACCTGTAACGCAAACTTCGATGATGCGATTCATGTTATAAAAATTCACCCGGCTATGAATACAAGGGCTTTGGAGTGCATGGATATCTCCACATTCAAAGCGGTAATTATTGAAGCTTTTGGAATTGGGAATATGCCTATAAAAGGCCCATACAATATGCTGCCGTTCATTAAAAAGTGCAGGGATAGAAATTGTTATGTGATCATTACATCACAGGCTGCATACGATGCCATTAACCTTGAGCATTATTCAAGCGGACGCGCGGTAAAAGAACTTGGCGGGCTCAGTGCCGGAGAAATGACAATGGAAGCTGCCATTACGAAAACCATGCATTTACTGGGGCTAAACCTCGAAGAAACGAAATTCAATTCACAATTTTTGACTAATTTAGCCGGAGAGAGAAGTGATACTGAAACTCATTCCAATTAACCTTGATGAATTTTCATGTTATTTATATTTGACATAGAAACCATACCCGATTTTGAATTTATCCGCTCTGTGCTTGATGATCGTGATAGCCCTGAAGACGAACTTATGGAAAAAGCTTCGGCAGAGCTTACCCGCAACAACTCCGGATTTTTGCCGCCCATGTATCACAGAATGATATCCTGGGTTGGTTTGTGGATTGAAAATACAGGCATGCCGGTATCCAAAGCAGAATGGAACGGGGAAAATGAACTGGAAGGGCTAAACAAAATTTTTGATACCCTGCTGACCTATAAGGATTTCGGCCTTATTCATCACAATGGCCGTGGTTTTGATTTGCCGCTTCTCAGCTACAGGGCCATGAAACATAATATCCAGATGCCGCTTAGGCTCGGCCATTACGACATTCGATATCGGTTCAGCAAATCTAACATCGACCTGATGGATGAATTCAGTAATTACGGCGCAAGTTCGTATCCTAAACTGAAGCATCTTGGCTTGCTGATTGATGTGCCATTTAAACAAACGGCCGAGGGAAATGAAGTTTTGGAAATGTACCGAGCCGGTGAACTCGAAAAGATTGAACATTACTGCTATGAAGATGTGATGGCAACCTACATTGTCTGGCTCAGAATGAAATACACAACAGGCGATATATCAGAAGATATTTTTAATAATTTGAATGAACGTGCCGTAAAAAAACTCAGGGAAATCCAGGGACATTAGGAATTCGAAAATTTTTTCTGAGTCAACATCACGGTGCCACCCAGTCTAATCGATGCTGAGGCCTATTACCATCCGGCAACCTTTACCACCTTTTCCAGGTCCTCATCTGTAACCTGAAAATGGAAGGTGGCACGAATGGTTTTCGGGCCGAATGGCACCATACCGATTCCATTTTCACTAAACTGCTTTAGTACAGATTCAACAGTACGATCTACCACATCGAACAGAACAATATTCGTTTCGATCCAATCCGGGTTTATGGAAAAGGACGGATTTTTTGAGATTTCTTCTGCAAATATTTTTGCCCTGCGGTGGTCCTCTTCCAATAACTGCAAATTGTGATTTACAGCATAACGGGCAGCGGCAGCAAGCAGGCCAACCTGCCGCATTCCTCCTCCCCACATTTTCCTGATACGCCTTGCTTTTTTCACATAGCCGGCACTGGACAGCATCATTGAACCTACTGGCGCCCCTAGCCCCTTACTAAAGCTGATTGAAATCGTATCTGCAATGGAACCGAAAAAAACGGGTTCAATATCGGTAGCAACCATCGCATTCCAGATCCGTGCCCCATCAAGATGCACCGCCAGGTTATGCTTCGCTGCAACATTGCTTATTTCGATGAGTTCTTCACGGGAGTAACAGGCTCCGCCCCCTTTATTCGTACTATTCTCAATTGCAATAACACGGGTATGCGGATCCCAATCGTTAACGGGACGTATGGCAGGCTCTATCAGATTTTTGGTGAGTTTGCCCCGGATTCCTTTTAACGGACGAAGCTGTAACGAAGACAAATGTGCAGCTGCACCAGATTCGTAATTAAAAACATGCCCTGATTCATCAATGATTACCTCATCTCCCGGGCCTGTAAGCACATGAAGGCAAAGCTGGTTACTCATGGTGCCACTAGGCGCGAACAGCCCGGCCTCCATGCCAAACAGTTCAGCCATTTCATCCTGGAAACGGTTCACTTCAGGGTCTTCACCGAAAACATCATCCCCCACTTCCGCTTCAGCCATCGCATTCAGCATTCCGGGTGTTGGCTTGGTTACGGTGTCACTACGCAGATCAATCATTTTGGTTGGCGGGTTGCTGGTTTTAGAATTTGATATTTGATATTTAATATTTGGGATTTGGGATTCCCCGGAGTTTGTTAAAGAGCTTTCTGACTCCTTGAAAAAAAACGGTCACCGGTCACCGGTCATCCGTCTCTTCATATTATGAACAAAGCCCCATTCCACAAAGAAAAAACGATGGTAAAATTTGTACCAAAACAAACAAAACGAATTCCTTAATTTTTATACTCAAAAAACCCTTCCCCGGCTTTGTCGCCAAGTTTACCGGCATCCACCATTTTCACCAACAGCGGACACGGCCGGTATTTCGGGTCTTTAAATCCGTCATACAGTACATGTAAAATATCCAGGCACACATCAAGGCCAATAAAATCTGCCAGCCTCAGCGGGCCCATTGGATGAGCCATGCCCAGTTTCATCACTTGGTCAACTGCTTCCGGTGTTGCCACTCCTTCGTATACACAACAGATGGCCTCGTTGATCATCGGCATCAATACGCGGTTCGACACAAAGCCGGGCGAATCGTTTGCCTCTACCGGAACCTTTCCAAGCCTTTCGGAAATCGACATAATTGTTTTTGTGACTTCCGGGCTGGTCTTTAGGCCGTTTATAACTTCCACAAGCTTCATTACAGGTACCGGGTTAAAAAAATGCATGCCGATAAATTTATCCGGCCGGCTTGTAACAGAAGCCAGTTTTGTGATGGAAATGGACGATGTATTGGTAGCCAGTATAGCTGTTAATGGTGCATTCCGGTCAACCAGTCCTAAAATTTTCTTTTTAAGCTCAAAAATTTCAGGTACAGCCTCAATCACAAGATCAGCATGTGCAACAGCGCCGGGTATGTCAATATGTGTACGAATCTTTTCCAGAGCTGAGGATTTTTCGCCCTCGCTGATTTTTTCCTTCGATACCATTCTGGTAAGATTCTTATCAATTATTGCAAGAGCTTTATCTGCCAATTCCCGGCTGGTTTCAACAAGATCAACGTGATACCCGCTCATGGCAAACACATGTGCGATACCATTGCCCATAGTGCCGCCTCCAATTACGGTGATATTTTTAATTTCGCTCATGAGAATCAAAAATTTAGTCTAAAATTTCATTTATCATTACTTTCTGGCACGAGAGTATGTATTTTATGTGCTGTTTTAAATTACACGGTCATATTCTTTACGATAAGCAATATTCATGAGATTCATTTTCAAAATCAGCCTTTTTTTATTTATTCTGCTGATAGGCCTGTCTGTTCTGGCGATATACTGGACGTTTTATAAACCTTTGCCCTCCTACCAGGTCACGCTACAGATCGATGGTTTACAGCAGCCTGTGGATGTACATTGGGACCCATACAGAATCCCTCACATCTACGCACAAAATGAAGACGACCTCTATTTTTCAATCGGTTATATACACGCTCAGGAACGTCTGTGGCAAATGACGCTGTCGCAAATTGCTGCAGAAGGCCGTTTTGCTGAGTTTCTGGGTGAAGACCTTCTGCCTTTCGACATTTACCAGAGAACCATCGGAATTTGGAGTGTTGCGGGAGAGATTGAAAACGAATCGAATCCTCACTTGCTGCGGTTACTTCAAAAATATGCTGATGGAATTAATCAGTATGTAAGCAGGCATTCAGATTTTTTACCCATAGAGTTTTCCCTGCTTGGGGTACAGCCGATAGAATGGACACCCCGCCATTCTATTGCAATAGCACGCCTTATGGCATGGGACCAGAATATGCACTGGTGGAGTGAACTTACTTACGCATACCTCGCAGAAAAGATTGAACCGTCACAGTTCCAACAGCTTATTCCTGTTTACTCTGACGAATTTCCAACAACTATTGCAGATATCCCATCTTCTTACCGGGTCGCAGAATCATCGATGGCATTTCTTGAAACGGAAATCAATCTACGTTCCATGTTGTCAAAAAATGGCTACCCTTTTGGAAGCAATGCATGGGCTGTTAACGGGCGAAAAACAGAATCAGGCCGCCCCATTTTAGCGGGTGATCCGCATATGGGGCTCAGTATTCCCGGGTTTTGGTACGAAGTTTATTACCATATCCCGGATCATCAGCTTGCCGGGGCAACCATCCCCGGAACCCCCTTCATTGTACTTGGCCAAAACAGGCATTTGGCATGGAGTATGACAAATATTATGGCCGATGATACTGATTTTTTTCTGGAAGCTATTGACCCTTTCAACCCGCAGTTATATGTAGTTGACAGCCTCGGTACTGATGCCGTTCATCATACTTTTCTTGAACGAAAAGAAATTATAGAAGTAAAAGGGGCAAATGACAGACTCCATGTAGTACGCAGTACTCGGAACGGGCCTGTGATTAACGACATCCACCCTTCTTCCGGCCTGCTTCAAGATAAGGTTATTACATTGCGCTGGATGGGACATGAAGTAAGCCACGAACTTTGGGCCATTTATCAGATGAACAGGGCGGAAAATATCGGGCAATTCAGGGCAGCTGCAGAGATATTCCACTCTCCCGGAATGAATTTCATCTATGCTGACAGTGAAGACAATATCGCCATTTTTACAGGTGCATCCCTTCCGGTCAGGGATTTTAACCCGCTTGCATTCAGAAAAGGTTGGGATCCCCTCTATCAATGGAACGGCACCATACCGTTTGATGAGCTCCCTCATAGTGTAAATCCCGAAAGAGGGTATGTTGCCCATGCCAATAACAAAATGCATAGCGATCAATACCCTCACTACATCTCAACGTTCTGGGAACCGCCTTCCCGGATAATCAGGATAGAGCAATTCCTTGAATCATCAGATAGCCTTAACATTGAAATCATGCAAACCATGCAGTTCGATGTTTTTTCAGAGCATACAAAAGACATTACAGATATCATTTTACCCATTCTGAGAGGAGATCCAAACCCTGATCGTTTCCGTGTCGCTCTTTCATATCTTGAAAATTGGGATCACCACTATTATCCAACATCCACCGCGGCATCGATTTTTGATCTGTTTTTTATGAAATTTGCGGAAAATGTACTGAAAGACGATCTCGGTGAGGAAGCTTACAACACTCTTGTGAGGCTTGAACACCTGCCGGTGATGATCCTTAGCAGGATGCTTGAGGAAGACAGTTCATTCTTTAACATCGTAACAACTCCCGGGCTTGAGACAAGGTCACAGATGGTACGTGAAAGCATGGCATTAGCGCTCGGTGAACTAACCGAACGGTTTGGTACGGAGCCCTCCGAATGGCGCTGGGAAAACCTGCACAGTCTCACTCTGAAACCACCGCTTTTAGGTGAAGCAAGCGAGTCTCCGGATGCACCTGCTGTTTTTAAGATTATCGTTAATAATCTATTCAGTAAAGGCCCTTACTCGGCTCGCGGCCACGGTATGACCATCAACAAAGGGCAATACAGCTGGCACCGGCCTTTTGAAATGAACCTTGGCGCTTCCATCCGCAGAATTATCGATTTTTCATCACCCGAAAGAACTCTGTCCGTTTTGCCGACGGGGCAGTCGGGCAACCCCTTTTCTGCCAATTATGGCGACCAGACAAACTTGTGGCTGGAAGGCCGCTACCGGTTTATTTACCAGGACAGTACCTTTTTTCAGCAAACAAGCTATGAAACCATGATATTGCTCCCGAAAGATTAAGAATTCAAATTATATGTTTAATTCCATATCTCTCAGCAAGGTTTTCATGTCAGAAGCTTTGAAGTCTGATGCAGGCCTTAAGACCGCATCAGAGGATTTCTCTGCAGAATTGGGTCGATGCCCTAAGATCGGTTTTTTAAGAGTGTCAGTCTTTAAATTCAGACAAATACAACTGACTGAAAACCTGCGCCAGTTCCCTGTTCGTTCAAGCATGGGTTGTATATCGACGTGAAAAACTCGGTTATACTTTCGAATTAAAAGATTTTTTCAAATTTTAGAACCGTTTTGTAAAGCAATATTTCAATTCAATAAAATCACTGCCATTGGGCCGCAGGCTATGGCAGTGTCCGAATATTTTAAACATCCCTGTTATTTTTTCAAACGATTCCGTTCTGTATTTAAACAAACATAATTTCAGAAACCGTTAAAGCTTCATTGTACTACCGAAAGCACTTATTTTCCACCTTATCTCAAATCATAGACCTTATGGAATTTACCAAATATGCATGCCTTTTAGTAACAGCCCTGTTGCTGTTCTCCTGTAAAACTACTGAGAAGCCTCCGCAGGATGAGCCCACTACACCACAGGTTACCATTGTTGGAGAACCTATTCAGATAGACCTGGAGCCGGTGAGAAAATTTGACATCTATACGAATGTGGATTCCATTATAAATGGAATGACACTGGATGAAAAAATCGGCCAGTTGTTTATAGTACCGGCTTATGGAAGGTTCAGCAATTCCCGGTCGCCGGATGTCCTGCGTCTGAAGCGTCTCATCAGCGAATATCATATCGGCGGGCTGATTTTTTTCCAGGGGGATGTGTTTGGCCAGGCTGTGCTGCACAATGAACTTCAGCAGGTGGCGGAATTTCCTTTATGGATCACGCAGGACATGGAATTTGGGGCAGCTATGCGTGTTTCCGGGACCACCCGATTTACGCCGGCAATGGGAATTGCGGCCACCGGCAAACCTGAAAATGCATATATAAAAGGAAAAATTACAGCAAGAGAGGCAAAAGCATTGGGTGTGCACCAGGTTTTTGCACCCGTTTTGGATGTAAACAATAATCCCGAAAATCCGGTGATCAATGTGCGTTCGTTTTCTGCCGATCCCGGGATAGTTTCGGAGTATGCGATCCGCTTTATGAAAGGAATGCAAAATGAAGGGGTTATGGCTACCGGAAAGCATTTCCCCGGCCACGGTGATACTGATACCGATTCCCATCTTGCACTGCCAACGATTGGCCATGAATATGACCGTCTGGCAGCGCTGGAACTTGTACCTTTTCGTAATGCGATTGATGCAGGGCTTCATAGTGTAATGAGTGCCCATATCCATTTCCCCAACATCAGCTCCGGTGTGGGTCTTCCGGGCACGCTGGATCCATCTATTGTTCAGGGAATCCTGATCGATTCACTCCGATTTGAAGGCCTGATTGTTACGGACGGACTAGAAATGCAGGGCATCACCCATCACTACTCTCCCGGAGAAGCTGTGATTATGTCGATCCTGGCGGGTGTGGATCTTATGCTTATCAGCCCGGATGAAATGACCGCAATCCGTGAACTGAAACATGCTATTGAGTCGGGAAGAATAAGCGAAGAACGAATCGATCATTCCGTACGGAAAATTCTCAATCTGAAACAGGAATCCGGCCTTTTTAAAGACCGTTTTGTAAATATAGATGACCTGAGCCGGCTGATCAACACACCAGAGTACCAGGCTGAAGCCAACCGGATCGCAAGGGAATCTGTAACCGTACTGAAAGATTCAGGCAACATACTGCCCATTACAAGTGTACGCACCAATCAGATTCTTGTGGTATCCGTATCAGATAGTGACGGCCATTCATCTGCAGATGTTTTGGCAAGGGAAATACGCAGGTATCATCCCAACGTCAGGCATCACGAACTTAATAACCGTACCACCGATGATGAAATTACCCGGATGCTGCAGGATGCGAACCGTGCGGATTTAATCATCATCGGTTCATTTATCATGGTACGCTCCCATCATCCCATTCAGATGCCACAGCGACAGCTAAGGGTACTCAAACAACTTGCTTCCCTTAACAAACCAAGCGCCCTGCTTGCCTTTGGTAATCCCTATGTAGTAAGAGATTTACCCGAAACCCACCTTCATCTTCTTGCCTGGTCATCGGCAGCAAACCAGGTACAGCAAACCGTTCCGGCACTATTTGGCGCGGCACCCATAAACGGCCGGTTTCCAGGTGAAGTACCCGGCATGTACGCAATCGGTGATGGGTTGAGCAAGGTACAGTCTGCCATCCGGTTTGATGTGCCGGAATCAGCCGGAATGATTACAGATTCACTGCTTCATATCGATATGATCATGCAGAAAGCGATCGATGATTCTGTTTTCCCCGGGGGTGTTGTCGGAGTGATGAGGAAAGGTACGTTGGTTTGGCAGCGCGGGTATGGATATCACGATTATAACAAAACGCGTGCTGTGCAACATACGGACATCTACGACCTCGCTTCCGTTACCAAAATAATGGCTACTACAACCGCGATCATGAAACTGGCCAATGATGGCAAACTCTCCATCGATGACCCGGTTTCAGCATATATTTCCGAATATGATACCGATGACAAAAGAGACATAACCATCCGCCACTTTCTGCTTCACACTTCCGGCCTTCCGGCATTCAGGATCTATGTGGATGTTATGCGGACCCGTGCAGAGTTGCTGGATGCCGTTCGCAACGAACCACTAATTAACAGGCCGGGTGAACACTACATTTACAGCGACCTCGGTTATATTCTGCTTGCGGAAATTATTGAGAAGGTAAGCGGCAAACGAATAGATCAATATGTGCGGGATGAACTTTATGGTCCGCTCGGTATGCGTGCAACATGGTTTAACCCGGAACAGGCTCCCGGCAATATCGCCAACCGCATTCCGCCAACGGAAATCGATATTGTTTACGCAAGAGGTCTCGTTCACAGGAAAGTTCATGATGAGCGGGCTTATTATATGGACGGAATTGCCGGGCATGCAGGCTTATTTTCCTCCGTGCAGGATATGGCCCGATATGCATTTATGCTGATGAATGGCGGTTCTTATACAGGCCGGCAGTTCCTGAGCCCGGAAATTATTGATTACTTTACCCGTCATCAATCACCCATAAACCAAAGGGCACTTGGTTTTGACAGGAAGAGCGAAGGTTTCAGTACGGCAGGACAGCTAACCGGGCCGCGCACGTTTGGCCACACAGGCTTTACAGGTACCAGTTTCTGGGTGGATCCTGATGCTGAAATTGCCATCATTCTTCTCACCAACCGCACTTTCCCAAACAGAAATTACGGGTCAAATATCAGCCGTGTAAGGGCAGCCGTAGCCGATGCTGTCATGAATAGTATAACCGAATGAAACACGTAACAGATACATCGCTGAAAAGTTATTCACCCTATTCAAATACAGAAGAATCCTGCTATATTCAGGGAAAATCCGGGATAATGTATCCCGGCGTGCGTATTGAAAACATATCATTTCCACTCACGATATCTGCAGTACAGGCTGCCGTCTGTAATTGTCTTGCAAACGGCGATGTGCCATCAACACTTTACCAGGATAAACCTGAATCCGAATTACTGGATTATTGGCTGAAAGCTTTCGGGCTGGATCATAAAACTGTATTACCCGGCAGGTTTGAAACGTTTGATCCCCTGGTAAGGGACATTTCAGATATACCTGAAAAACTTGATGAATTATGCAACAATGCGTTGACCAGCCATTCCGGTTTTCCCGTAGCGGCAATTCTTGAAACAGAGAATGGTTATGTAACCGGCGTGAATGTGGAGGTAAGTGCCTGGAGTCTTGGGCTGTGTGCAGAACGCGTAGCACTTAGCCGGGCCTATTCATCCGGTTATAAACGATATATCAGTATGCATATCTATGCACCCAAGAGTGAATTCTGTTCGCCTTGCGGTGCCTGCCGGCAGGTACTGAATGAACTAATGCCTGACAAAACCGTGGAATTGCACCACACCAAAATATCGTTATCCAAACACTTTGTACAGCACCTGTTACCTTACGGTATCACGTCCGGAACATTGAAAAAGAAAAATAAATAATCTCTATATGAAGTTCGATTTTGTGGCTGTATTAACGTATGAACATCTCGATAACGGAATGTTCCTCACCTCGTTTGCACGTTCTCTTGCCAAAAAGAAAAAGAGGGGCATTATCCTGCACGGAGACAGTGAATATACCGAACGCATTATTCAAACCGGTGTCATGAGACAAGAAGCCACAATCCGCGCCATTAAAGACCTCAATCACAGGCTTGTTGCGCTGCTTGCCGATGAAGGAGTGCCGGCAATTGCACTGAACGGTTACCAAAAATCCCTGGTAAAAACCGATAATAACGATGATGACATTTTGATTGATGCAAAGCAATTGTTCAGTTTTCCAGGTGAAACCATGATCCTGTTATCCAATCTTGCGGAAAATACTGCGAATAAAAAAACGGTTCCCGTTCCACTGAACCGCCTGGCACAATCATTTCATAAAGAAACAGGAAGTCCTGTTATTTTATTCAGTATTAAAGAAGATTCCGGTTTTATCAATCATGATTTTCCGAAAGTGATTACACCCTTGCAAGAACCAGACTTTTCGGCCGTTCATGTTCCGGAAATATTTCGTTATCACAACAAGGAAATCACTCTTACATCCCCCTCTTTTTTCTAAAACCGGTTCTTTTCTGCAAAAATGACAAATATTTTGCCTCAATAAGTACATTTTCTTTCATTTTGAGCAATATTTTTTGGCAAGTTTGTAACTTGTTCAATAGTTTATCGAACATGAATTGGACATTAACATAAATTAACTTACAGGTATACAAATATGAATAGAAATGAACAGCTAAAGTCATTACTAGCCGACCTTGAAGCAGATATGGAGAAATTTTACGATAAGGGAAATAAGGCTGCCGGAACAAGGGCAAGAAAAAAACTGCAGGATCTGAAAAATATTGCTCAGGAAATTCGTTTGGAAATCCAGAATTTTAAAAATGAAGGAACGGTTTAAACCGTTTCTGATTACTTTTATTAAAGCCGCCAAAACGTGCGGCTTTTTTTTACCTATTTGATTTTTTAAAAAATATCATTTTCTAACTTGACAACGGGAGACCGTACATCTTATATTTGAGACTTGTTACAAACCGAAATATTCCTCGGTAGCTCAGTGGCAGAGCAATCGGCTGTTAACCGATTGGTCGCTGGTTCGAATCCAGCCCGGGGAGCCCAGTAAACCTGAAGTGCGAACTTTGATACCATCAGAGTTCGCATTTTTTATTTCTACCCAATCTGCCTCCAATTTTTTATCAGCGATATAATGAACTTCAATGGAGCCGGTATTATTCATTTCAACTGTTGATATAAGCTGTCGTACAACTGTTCTCATCAGTTTTTTTTGCTCTTGAATGTCACTAAATATCCATTTTTCAGTGCATGATCTTTGGTATACCTTCATTTTTCTTTTTTACACACTTGTAATAAAAGTATTTTATGCCAGTGGAATTACTTGTACCTGAAGTTGTGAGAGCTGTTCTTGAAAATAAAAGCTGTTTTAGCCTTAATTTCGGAGACTGAAATTTTTTGGAATTTTTTTTACCGATTTCTTCAG
>SKKO01000096.1 GCA_007123715.1 Balneolaceae bacterium
CCCAGGAATCATCATACCCAAACCATCGCCATGTTGTTGATGCCCCGATGGGATCCATAATTTTTTCGCGCAACACAACCGGCAGCGGTTCCCGGAAAACCTGCAAAAGAGAATAGGCCAACACATTTACCCGGACATCGTTGTACTCGTAATGCGTGCCCGGCGTACGAAGTTCGCGCATTCTCCACTCATCAATACCGCCTTCGCGCGGCGGACGATCTCCCCAATCTTCGAGCCCGAAATGAGTGCCTGTCCAATCGGAGGACTGATTCAGCAGATGATGCCACGTAATGGCACCGTTATGCTCGCCATGAAAGGTTCTGTCCCACACATATTCTTTTACCAAATCGTCCGTATTCTTCATCAATCCCCGATCCCACGCAAGGCCGGCAACCGTGGAGAGGTAACTTTTGGTTACGCTGAAGGTCATGTCCACCCGTTCGGGATCTCCCCATTGTGCAACGATGTATCCGTCTTTAATAATCAAACCGGCTGGTCCTCCCCGCTCTTTCACCGGCCCGGCAAGTTCATGGTACGGTTCCCGGCTGAATGCCTTTAATATCGCAAGCCGAAGGTCCCGTTCCACACTATTTTCGTTATCCATGGCAAACTGTGACAGGGCATTTAACTCCCCTGGCAAAAACCCGGCAACTTCGGGATTTATATATTCCCAATCACCTGCAGGCGGCACATAATCATGCTGGGCATACATCGTTGAGCTGAATGGAAAGAATAAACATATTACGTATATGAATGCAGTACGTATAAAGATTTTCATATTACAATTGTCTCAGTTATGATCTTTTATTAAGGGAATTCCTTCAATTTACATTACAGTTTAGCAGAATTCTTCTGAATTTGTGAAAATATTCAGGATTTATTTTCAAATCATCAATTTTCGCAGTAATCTTTATCCCTTCCTAAACATATTAACAGAACAATGCTTTATCGTTACCGGCCTTTTTCGTTATCGTTGCTCATGGTTGCAGGTATCATCTTTGCATTTGCATTTTCTGCCTGCTCCGGCACCGAAAGAGTAAATGTATCTGAGTATTCAGATAATCACCAGCAAAGCCATCATGAGCATCAAACTCCAGACCGTGACATGAGCGAACTTGAAGCCCTTTACTGGGAGCGAATCCGCGAATCGCGCATGAATTTTGTACAGGCTGATGTGGATTTTATGACTGATATGATCGCTCACCATGCACAGGCATTAATTATGTCGCGCCTGGCACCGGAAAACGGTGCAGGCCGGAGCATTCAAACCCTTGCTGCACGAATTATCAACGCTCAGCACGGAGAAATTGAAACCATGCAAAAGTGGCTGGTTGACCGCGAACAACCCGTGCCGCGTGTACACATTGATGGCCTGGTGCTCATGCTTCACATGGAAAACACAGCCCACGGTGACGATCAGCACTCAAATCACGGTATGCACGGACAGCACGATATGTCGCACCACCACAACATGCCGGGCATGCTTACACAGGAACAGCTCGAGGAGCTTGCCGATGCAACAGGAAGCGAATTCGACCGGAAATTTCTTGAATTTATGATTGAACACCATCTCGGAGCCGTAATCATGGTACAGGAACTGTTTGCTGTGGACGGTGCCGCCCTCGACCGTGAAGCCTTCGAACTGGCATCGGGCATTAAAGCGGAACAGGTAACCGAAATTGAACGAATGCGATTAATGCTTGATGAGATGCATTAAGAATAGAGGTATATGGTGTGTGTAACCTGAACCTTGTACCTGCCCCGTCATAAACCCAATGGGAACGGTGTTGATGCCTTTTGATTTTAGAACTTATTGAAAATATAATTCAACCAATTAATAATTAACGATAGAAGATGAAATATTTAGTTCCGGGCCTTGTGGCTGTTATAATTACAATGCTGAGCTTTAATAGCTGTACAACTACAGAAACACTACAGGGATCTCATTCAGAAAATCCCCTCTTACCTGTAACGGAAATTTCACAGCCATATCCTGACCCAAGGGTCGGGCTGGGTGCCGGTTTATTTGATGCTGAAGAAGCCATTTGGAACCTGCGCCTGATTTCAACCACTCCGCCTCCGGTCAACTTTATCGGTTCATGGGGTACCGATCTGGCTTTCAAGGACAATTATGCTATTCAGGGAAATTATAACGGCTTTATTGTCTGGGACATCTCCGACCCTGCAAACCCCGAAGTAGTCATTGATTATCTCTGTCCCGCCTCGCAAAGTGATGTGTCAGTATATGGTGATTTGTTATTTGTATCCGGTGAAGGGCTCGAAGGCCGGCTAGATTGCGGCACTCAGGGTGTTCAGGCTGTAGCCAGCGAAGAGAGGCTGCGCGGAATCCGGATATTTGATATCTCCGACATCCGGAATCCGGAATATATTGCCAATGTACAAACCTGCCGCGGCTCACACACTCATTCTGTTTTGGTTGATCCGAATGATAATGAAAATATTTACGTGTATGTATCCGGTTCTGCGCCGGTACGTCCGGAAGAAGAACTTCCCGGCTGTTCATCCGCATTTCCTGATGAGGATCCAGACAGTGCCCTTTTCAGGATCGAAGTCATTAAAGTGCCCCTGGCCAGTCCCGAACTTGCTGCGATCGCAACTTCCCCGCGAATTTTTGATGGCCTTGAGGCACCCCCAACCCGCAGCCTTTCTCCCGAAGAGCAGGCTCAGATTGACAGGGCACGTGAAGAAGGAAGATTCGTTGCAGAAATGATGGGACATGAGCGGGTAATCCCGAATGGAATGGCCCGGCAGTTTCTTTCACAAATCGTCAGGGAACGCGGAGGAAGCGGTATGCCCACCGCCGCAGACAGTACTGTACTGAAAGAACGCATATCCGAATTTATTGATAGTATAATGCAGGAACGAGGGCGGAGTTCTGAGCCTCTCGGGCCAAATCAATGCCATGATATTACTCTCTATCCTGAAATAGGCCTTGCAGGCGGGGCATGCGAAGGGTATGGGTTTTTGATTGATATTACCGATCCCGTAAATCCCGTCCGTATAGATGCCGTGGCCGATTCCAATTTTGCATACTGGCACTCAGCTACCTTTAACAACGATGGCACCACAGTCCTTTTTACTGATGAGTGGGGTGGCGGAACACAGCCGAAATGCCGCGATATTGATCCATATGAATGGGGTGCCAACGCTATCTACACCATCAGCGAAGATGGGAAAATGGAATTCCAGAGCTATTTTAAAATGCCTGCTGTACAGACGGAAACTGAAAACTGTGTGGCACACAACGGCTCTTTGATCCCTATTCCCGGACGTGATATCATGGTACAATCCTGGTACCAGGGCGGAATCAATGTATTTGATTTTACCGACCCGAAAAACCCGGTTGAAATCGCATTTCATGACCGCGGGCCGATCAGTGCCGACCGGCTCGAGGGGAGCGGAAGCTGGTCGATTTACTGGTACAACGGTTACCTTATAAATTCTGAAATGTCGCGCGGTCTCGATATATTTGAACTCCTGCCGGGTGATTTTATCACCCAAAATGAACTGGACGCATCAAACACTGTAAGGCTGGATTATTTCAATCCACAGGGCCAGCCCAGATTCACCTGGCCGCCATCTTTTGCACTGGCACTCGCCTATACCGACCAGCTGGAGCGAAACCGTGAAGCCGGTACCCAAACCCTGCAACTGATCCGAACGGGCCTCGCCAGTGCCGAAAGAACAAACGGCACAGAAAGAAGCCGAATACTAAGCGAACTTGCAACGCAAATTGAAAATGGGTCAGAAGCAATTTCCAACGGTAACAAGGCAACACTTCTGGCCGGAACACTCAGAGAACTTGCGGGCGAATAGAATAGTCGGCAGTTAAATACCGGCAAATTAAATCCTCGTGACTCCGTCTCTATTTGGAATGCTGATACCTGCCGCGCTGTATGTTCAGCTTCAAGCTGAGTAACGGGGTCGGTGGAGAAAGGATCCTGCTCCGGCAGGAGCAATATCTTTATAACAAAACAGCAAACGAAAACCTGCGCGCGCCGGAGGTGCGCTATCTGAGCGTTTTCTGAACAGAAAATAATCCCGCTTCTAATGCCCATCAGGCTTTCCCCTACCCTCGATTCATCTGAATCTTTATACCTTTGCTTACAGGTATGTGTTAAATTTCCATAGCTAAACCTGAAACTGAAACTTCCAGATCTGAGAGTTATGA
>SKKO01000135.1 GCA_007123715.1 Balneolaceae bacterium
GACAAATAAAGATAATTATTAAAGTAAGGATCATCGGCGTTTTCAGTCATGAGATCCAGACTTGGTGCGGCGTCGATATCATGATACCCGGAATGCATTGGAGTTAATTTACCGTTTTCTAACCTTCGGGGAGCACCTGCCGGCCATCGATCCGGCGCAAAATTCCGGATATAAAGGTATTGATGGGTTCGAACTGCCCGCATGGGATAACCCAGGTTGTCCCACCGAACAGAGGAATGCCGTTCTCTGCCCGCATACGTCACATTCCGTTTTAAATCGACAATTCCCTCTTTATCTGTTGTCAGTATATCCATAAAACTGCTCGCCGACATCGGATATTCACCCGAATGTTTAACCTCAGCAGCTTCCAAAATGGTAGGTGTGATATCGATCAGGTTGATGATGTCATCGACAACCCGGCCCGGTTTTGAAACATTCCCCCATCGCACTGCCATTGGAACATGCAGGCCATCATTATAGAGATTTGCTTTTGCCCGTGGAAAAGGCATCCCCTGATCCGATGTAACAATGATCAGAGTATTGTCCAGTTCACCGTTATGTTCCAATATGTGCAGGGCTTGCTCCAGATGGTAGTCGAACCACTCAATTTCCACGGCATAGTCGAGCAAATCACTTCGAATCTCAGGAGTATCCGGTAAATAGGCCGGTACATCCACATCTTCACGGTTTTTTCCTGCAGCAAGGCCAATTCCTCTTTCATAGGCCCGGTGAGGTTCAGATGTACCCAGCCAAAAATAAAACGGAGAGTCGTCCGGACGTTGTTCAAGGAATTCATTAAAATTTCCGGCATAATCAATATCAGACATGTACTGATGAGGCGGATTTAACCTCACATTCTGAAACGCGGGGCCGGCCGGATTTCGGGTTCTGCCGCTCACTTCCCAATCACCGGGTGCCCATCCTTTCCCTGTAAAACCGACCCAATAACCGGCCTCTTCAAGAAGATCTGGTAATACTACATATTTCTTGGGAAAAGAACTTGCATGGGTTCCTGCTTCTTCAATTTGCCAGGGAAATCTGCCGGTAAGTATCGCTGCACGCGACGGGCTGCAACCCGGAGAGGCAGCCCAGACGTTATTGAACAAAATTCCCTCATCAGCTACGCGATCGAAAGCCGGTGTATCTACAAAACGTGCCCCGTACGCCGAGGTGTGTGGAAACGATTGGTCGTCACTGATTACGATCAGGATATTCGGCCGTTCACTCTGAGCATGTAGACTGGCTGAAGAAGGCAGGAACAGGTAAATGAAGGTCACGATTTTAAAAGCGGAAGTTAAGAGTCTCTTCATTGTATTTTTGGAGTTTACGATTGAAAAAATACCCTGCCTTAATTATGTTACATTTTCCTGCAAAATTAAAATCACGCAGATTTATTTTTTTCTGTTCTTTACAGGCGTAAACCGGCTAATCCAAACTTAAACCAAGAGTTTCCAGTGCCTGATCCATCGCAAAACCGATAAACATGGCGTAGACCCAATCACGGTAACCGCGCTGGCCGGTATCGCCACTGTATTTTATTCGTGTCTGATAGATTTCATCTGCAATCGGTTCAGCCCTCTTGCCCAGCTGCCTCACAGAAATTGCTGCCTGCAGTGCCATCCAATCGCGGTCGTCATCCAGGTAAACGGCCAGCAAGTTCAGGCCGTCCCGGCATTCTCCCAGCATACAGAGCGTTTCGGCCGCCTTGATCTGGACACTCGGGGAACTGTCTGCCAGGGCTTCCCGAAGCGGCTCCATAGCCATCCACGCGTCATCATGCACACGGGCCAGCAGTGCTTCTGCGGCCCAATACCTGACGCCGCTGTCACGATCTTTAAGCATCCCGGTTAGCAGGGATATTGGAACTGACCGGTCTCCAACCAGTTCAGCCGCAGCCTTGATTCGCGGAAGATCGTATTGATCGGGGTCATTCACCATTTCAAAGGGAGTGGAACCTTCGGCCCTCAGCATCATTTCCCCTTCCTGTAAAAAGCCTGTATCCCGGGTTTCGAGAATCCATTCGTTCAATCGTGAACGCATCTCTTCGAGAACAAAACCGTATGCCGGGTCACCGGCAAGATTATTCAGTTCATAAGGATCGACTTCTACGTCATATAGTTCTTCTATTGGCCTCGGCCGAAACATCGCCTCGCCATGTTTTGGCAGGCCTTCATTGGCACGTACCCGGTGCAGCTCGAGATAACTTCGTTTTTCGTCGCCAAAAATCAATGCTTCCTGGATGTATGGAAGATGCGGCATGTAGTTGCGAATGTACATATACTGTTCGGTTCGCACAGCGCGAGCCATATCGTATACATCATCGGCGCGGTCGCGGTGAGCGATAAAATGGGATCTCGGTTCATCCCTGTTAGTTCCGAGAAAGGCTTGCCCCTCCATAAAATCCGGAGTTTCGATGCCGGCCAGGTTCAGTACAGTTGGTGCCAGATCGATAAATGTGATCAGCTCTGTTGTTTCACTGCCCGGCGGCAGACCGGCCAGGTGCCTGAATTTCGGTGGCACATAAACAATGAGTGCCACTTCGAGTCCGGTGGTATAGAGCCAGCGTTTGTAGCGCGGAAGGCCGTGGCCGTGATCAGACCAGAAAAAGACAATTGTATCCTCATGGAGACCGTCTTCTTTTAGCTGATTGAGAATCTCCTGCGTTTGAAAATCGATTAGTGAAACCAAATCGTACTGGCGGGCCCATAGTTTTCTCATTTCTTTGGTATCCGGGAAGAAGGGCGGCAGCACCACCTCATCCGGATTCCTGCGCTCATCCAGCGGTTCGAACAGCTCCTGATCGTACCGGTTTGTTCGACTTTCATGAGAATCCATCAGATTAAACACTGAGAAAAACGGTTGAACGTCGGACTTCCGGTTTCGCCAGTGTGCCTGGTTACTTGATTCATCCCATCGGCCCGAAGGGTCAAAATTGTAGTCTGTTTTTTGATTATTGGATGTGTAATATCCATGCTCTCTCATCAGTTCCGGTAAGGTTTTGATAAATTCGGGAATTTCAATACTCGAGCGCAGGTTTTGCGTGCCCAGCGATGTCGCATGCATACCGGTAATGATTGCCGAGCGTGCCGGCGCACAAATCGGTGAGGAGACAAAAGCATTTTGATAGACTATTCCCTCATCAGCCATCCGGTCAAGATTCGGTGTATGGGCAAATTCATCACCGTAGGCTCCGATTATCGGGTTATGATCTTCGGTGGAGATCCATAAAATGTTTGGCCGGTTATCTCCGGGTTGGGCACATATTTCTGCAAAATAACCCACCGGAAAAAAAATGAAAGCAATTATGAATGAGTGTAGAACATACAATATCAATTTTCTTTTCATCATTGGATACGAATGGTTATTTGTGAATATATATACAAGTTCAAAATTACTTCCTATTAAATTACTGTCTCTGCTCCGGAAGAGGATTGTCCTCATGCTCAGGTACATTCAACAATGGTGGGTGGTAAATTCTGACTGCTTTTAAAGAATGAATACCCGGACCGGTTAGAATAACCACGTGTTCACCATGGGATAAACCCTGTACAACAGTTACTTTATTTTCGACAGCGGAATCGGAAGATTCAGGGATCAAAACCTCGTCTTTAAAATAAGGTACCACATCCCAGCTAATTTCAAAACCATCAGTCAGATGCCCGCCAAACACCCTCATCGAACGTTCAATATTCCAGTTTTCCGGATCAATTATAATCCGCCCCGAATTGGATACAAAGCGCTCATCGGAGATACCTGATCCGTCAAACCCCGTTTCAGATCCATGCAATTCAAACCGGAATTCACTTCCATCATCAGAAATATCATAAAGTGTAACTATCCAGGTTTCAAGCTTCAGTTGGGATTCGGATTCTAGAAGGGTGATCAAAGGCCATTTGGAATATGGATAGGGAGTTGTTCGGGTGAAACCGTAAAGTTCTGGAAATTGTGACGGTTTGCGTTGATTTATCTGTATGGCAATTTCACCTGTACCGTCCGGCCCCGCAATCAGGTCTATCCTGTTTCCTTTGAAACGGATCTTAATCGAATCACTATCTGACGCTGTTAATTCATCTGCACTTAAAGTATGTACCCATTCATTATTAAAGGGGTTCTGGGCTCTGGCAACATCAAGTTCAGTCCGGTAAATAAGGTGAGGTTTCAACAGTTCAGCCATTAGAAAATTGCC
>SKKO01000033.1 GCA_007123715.1 Balneolaceae bacterium
ACTGAACACAATACTTGATCCGTTTACATCAATCTTGTGTGTATAGCTGGAAAGGTTAGCTGTTTCCAGTTGCCTGATTACATTTGATTTCATTTCACCAGCCGAGAAATTACCGCATAGATAGCAGACTTCATCTTTCCCCGTTTTCCAGAGTATTGCGAATACAGTAATAAAAACAGCCGTAATTAGAAGGCTAATAAGGAGTTTATTATTTTTTAGCTTCATCCTGATTCTACCAGATATTTTTGTAAACATGACGGTTTGGAGGCTAAGCGGTTTTTCCGTTTAAAGAAAATAAAGTGGTAAAATATATGAACTACTACAATGGCAATGCTTTAATTAAGTAGATGGGCCGCAAAATCCGCTTGATTCGAAGAACCGCGAAGCGCTATGCTTTGTTATAATGCGATTCAACCGATTTCCATAGTCTAATTGAACTATGAAATACCACACACCTAAATCTGAAGATGAAATACTGCCGAATAAGCTCGGATTAAAAGATCCCGGGAGAATTACGGAAGAAGAATATTGGAGTATATTGCAGCGGTTCAGGCAGCAGCAGATAAGAATTATGAACCAATGATCCAGCTTTTCAGGAGTTTGAAGGAGTAGAATCGTTTTGAAACTCCCGTACCACTTCACGTCGAATTTGTTCAGCTCTATTCTTTGGTATATTCATCCCTTCAATACGAAATGAAGCTCTTTGTGACTTCATGGCATTGCGGGAAATGGTGTCGATATTTTTCTTTTTTGAAGCTGATTTCATAACTACAATACACGAAAATTTGAGCTCAAATTGTAGATATTGGAGAGCATTATAACGGTTTGGCATTTGTGCGGCGCGGCTATCAATTTTAAAGTCGAGAAAAAAAATGCTTGCACCTCCGCAGGAAATGCTTGTTAGCCAACTTTTTTAAGTTCCAAAAGTATACAAGCAAGAATCTAATCAAATTTACGTACACCTTTATTATTCGTAATCAACGAATATTCTATTTAATTGCGTTTTCTTAGCCTCGCCCCTTATTGTCTAACAGTGATCGCCAACGTCTCTGACGATGACGATAAAAGAAATGAGCAAACAGCCAAATGAAGGGCGTCAAAAGACTTGCCTTGATTTCTATCCTGTCGGTATATCTCACTTTACCAGGCTCGATTTCCGAAAATTGGATATCATGGTTCCAAACCGGAGCTAAGAGTCCCTTTTCTTGGCTTTTAATAATTTTCGATTCTCTATCAATTTTGACAAGTTTAATCGTATGTGTACCTAAAGGGATGATTTTAAATAAATGTAGTTTAAGAGGGTATGGCTTATTTACTTCCCAATCACCTGTGAGGGTTTCATCACCTTCCGGGCTAAAACTAAGAATCGGAGCTGCTACATACTGAAGTGACCAAGGTTCCTTAATTTTCTCCCAAAGTTCGTCTTCAGAGCAATCGAAATAGGTTGTAATTGTTGCTATCATTAAAGTTGATGGATTATAGTTGGCTAACGGTTCAGGGCATATGCAGCGAGGCCATCAATACAAATGCCGGGCAACGAAACGCAAACTCGACTGCATGCTGCCCTTGTTATGTAACCAGCTCTGCTTCCTGAATTAAAACTTCAGCCGGGATACCAAGTTTTCTGTACAAGATTTTAATTTGACGTAGCGAAAGTGATCGTTTACCGGATAGGATTTCGCTAGCACGGGATTTTGAACCTAACATTTTTGCCAAATCTTTTTGCTCCATTCCAAGCTGGTCCATTCTAAACTTAATCGCTTCAACCGGTTTTGGCGCTTCGACAGGGAAGTTCTTCTTCTCATATTCATCTACCAAAATGCCAAGAATTTCCAACTCATCACCCTCTATGGTGCCTGTTTTGGCATCAAAGATTTCTTCAATTCGGGCTAAGGCATTTTCATAATCGTCTTTGGTATGTATGGGTTGGATCTGCATAATTAATTCTGCTTTAAATTGTCGTTGCATCCATTTTGTCGTATTCGGCATGAGTACCTGCAAAACGGATGCATACCTGTCCATAGTCATAATTAATTTTGACTGCTAACCGATAGGTATTGCCCTTAATATTAAAAACCACTCGATTGTCAGGAAGAATGCTGGCATGTGGATATTTATTCTTTATATCAGAAGGTAATTTCCACTGAGAATTTTCTGCTTCAAAAAACCAGGCCTTTAAAGCATCTTCACTATCCGAATGATTGATCCAAAACTCACGTAATGTCTTCCGGGCAAATACTCGCATATGAAAATATAGAAAGTTCCACTATTGGGAACAAATGACAAGACTGGGATACCGAATTTATTGCTCAGCAAAAAACGGATGCCGGATATATCAATATCTCAAGTCCGGCATTGACGGCTCTTGATTTGATCTTTTACTCGGATCGGATTGGAGGCATAAACCGTGCGGCCACAGTTCTTGCTGAATTAATCTTAGAGCTAAAATCAGACAAGCTAAGAAAAACCGCGGAGGATTTTCCTCAAACCACAACCCTTCAACGTTTAGGATTTATCTTGGAAGAAGTGCTTCAGAAAACCAAAATGGCGGATGCCTTGTATAGCGAAATAAGCAATCGGAAGTATTACCCGGCTCAGTTAAATCCAAAAACAGATAGCGAGAATCAAAAAACGCCAAACCGATGCTTGAGGCCATCAGAGATCAATTAATGTTCCCGGGTGGGAAAGACGACCGGCAAGTAAAACTAAATGAACATAACTGTACGGTTTATTATCAGTTTGAAACAGAAGTAAGTCCACCGCCAAGAATGCGGGTAAAGATTGAAATTAATACACGGGAGAACTTCCATATGCCGGGTTTGCAAAAAGAAACCTTTTCGGTGGATAATCCATGGTATCAGGGAAGTGCAGAAGTCACGACCTATCTACCGGAAGAGCTTTTAGGCACAAAACTCAGAGCCTTATACCAGCGAAAGAAAGGCAGAGATCTGTTTGATCTCCACTATGCCCTTGAGAACCTTGATGTGGATGTAGGTAAAATCGTTGAATGTTTTCACGCATATATGGAGCAGGAAGAGAATAGAGCTCCCACGGCACGGGAGTTTGAACTGAATATGGAAGAGAAAATGAAAGACGAGGAGTTTACCGGTATTACGGCACTGTTAAGACCTGAAATTGAGTATAATCATGATGATGCACATTTAGCAATTATGAACGGAATTATAAACAAATTATTAGGGTAAGTATTTTGGATGGTATACGATTTTTCTCAATTGAATGACAAAGAATTTGAAACCTTAGTTGCTGATTTGCTTTCTGTTTTTTTTGGTTCATACAAATGTTCATTTTTCTATTAAATTACGTTGGCATTAGTATTGTTACATTATTTCTATTATTTCCCTGTCTTTTGCTCGTTTAACATTCACGTTTTTAAATAAGTGCTTGTAATCGTCTCCGTCAAAAGTGTGAATAGGTACAAGGTTTTTTGGTTTCATCCCTACAACCATTTCCTTTAATGTTTCAATATCTGCGTGTCCGCTCGTATGGACTTGATGAAACGAAAACCCTTTGGCTGACAAGTAGTCAACAAATGCCTTTGTCTTCGGTTGTTTTAGATAGCCGCTCCACATTGAGTAAATGAAATTTCCATTTTCTACTTTATCAATGTGGTCAAGGTCTGTTTTCATTGATGGCCTTATGAGAAAAACTATGTCCCTTCTCTTTTCTGAGATTTCCTTTTTGGTAATTTTGAATGGTTTAAACTGATAAAGGAACTCTTTTCCAATTTTGTCTGCTATCATTTTGCTCAAAAAATAAGGATACATCACTTTAACTTCCGGAAATGAGGGAGAAGGGAAAGGAATTGTGGCATAGCCTGCCATTTTTTTCATGATTGCAGCCGTATAAACATCAACGACCATCAATTTATTTGTCCTTTTACAAGCACGATAAATCGTAAAAAGCCGGTCAATGTTTTGGGCAGACGTATTAATGAGGTTGATTTCTTGTTTTGAGTTAAAGATGTCAATGAAAGTTTCCTCCAGATCTTTTTCAGATGGAAATGATTGCTGTTCTCTTCCGATAGTCGTGCCTTCCATTAGAAGGTAGTCCACATTTTGAGGAGCATTATGCAAAAACCACTTAAAAACCTTGCCCTTTCTGCCATGCCCCCTAAAGTCGCCTGAATAGAAAAGGCGTTTTCCATTTGACTCAATCAG
>SKKO01000155.1 GCA_007123715.1 Balneolaceae bacterium
CACAGGGCGCTGCCCTGTGTTGGTGATTCCGCCCCGGTTGGGGCTTGGGTTTGGATGCTGGAAGAAAAGTTGTTTGAAACAATCCATCCGGAATATGGCCGGAGAAATATGTGGGTTTTTGAGGAAGAATTGAGGTAAGTATATGGATCAGACGAAATAGATCAATCAACCTTGAGAAGTATCCGGTTTTTTTGGGTATTGGAAAATATTAAGCAATAGCTTAACTTTTGAAACGTAATGCAATCATAATTAAGAAATCAATTGATGGCAAGCGATGTATTGCCGTTGACGAGGAGCATGCTGAAGAATTACTTAGGTTCTTCATGCAGGATAATCGGTATCAGAAGAAGTTTAACCATATATGTGAATTGATACTTGGCAGTCACGTGAACCGAGAACTGTACGACAAGGAAGAACCTGACGATAAATGTAGAGGCGTTCGGGCAATGAAGTTCTTTAAAGGTCAGGATAACGCCAGAGTCTATTGCAAAGAAGTAACGCTGAAAGACAAAACGTTTGTGGTGATAGCGGCCGGGGTTCTTAATTCAAAAAAACAGAATAAACTTTCATACAAGGAACTCAACATTATACACAGGGTAGCAGGTTATGAATACAATAAAATTGAATAACACTGAAGAGATTCGAAACGAATTTAAAAAACTGTTCGAAAAATCACCGGATGAGCAGGTGGTACACCGTGCTCAGATGCTTTCCTATATTTTCCTTAGTGAAACGCAAAAAGCGATGGACCGCAAAGACTGGACACAAAAGCGACTGGCCGATGAAATCGGTACATCCGCCAGTTATCTCACTCAACTCTTTCGGGGTGACCGGCTGCTGAATTTTAAAACGGTTGCAAAAATTGAAACCGCCCTGGATATTCGATTTATAGTTAGTGCCGGCAGATCTGCAGAGGAGTCAATTCGTTATCCTGAAAAGCAAGACCTGGAACTAGAACAAGCTCAGGTAAATGAAACTTTGCCTTAAACATCCCGAAGACAACCAATCTGATTAGCCTATTTCATTTCATGAAATTCGAACACAATATAGACCGCCTAATACATCTCCTGGAGATGTACAGGTTAAGAGTGCCCGATTTTCTGGAAAAGATCAGCAGCGGGTTGAAGAACCCCATTAAAAAAGAAGATGTTTTCGAGAAGGAGATTCAACTATCTCATCTGAAACGTATTGACAAACTTTTTGAAAAAGGACTCCACTACTATCTCGATCTCAAAGCACCCGATACTTCCAAAGAGGTAAGTGTCTTTTTTCGCAAAGAGGAGTTCAATCAGAAATCATTAAATATCGGGGGACAGCTTTCACCGTCCGGGGGGAATCCTACTAACGGGACAGGCCCGGTTTCAGATTCACAACCAATATAATAACGTTTGTAATGGTAAAAAAACTTTCGAGTTGTAATGGGCTATTCAATAGGAGGGGCATCCAAAGTCCATCCCGAATATTTTAATGGCGAAAAGAGAAAACAGGCTCATTCTCAAACTTTTTGGGAGGTTTTGCTTGAAAGGTGTGGTGGCTATCGCCCGCTTCGGGGCTGCCTGGGGGCCGTTGACCTTGATCACAGGGCGCTGCCCTGTGTTGGTGATTCCGCCCCGGTTGCGGCTTTCGAGTATCATTGGTATTGAGCTATGTAATAATCGCATTACACCAAAACACCCATAAGAAAAGTATATATCTGCAAAAATAAGTTTGCACCGTAACTCAGTTGTGATTTTCTTAAAAAGAAGCCCTAATACAAAAAAATGAATAGAATCTACAAGAGATTAATAGATGATCATGATACTAAATAAAAACATTGCTACAAGCTTGCTGACACTTGTATCGCTTCTGATTTTCAGCGCGTGCCAGGAAAAAGATTATCATACTATCTATTTTGACAGCAGTCATGAGGTATCGGGAAGAATGATAGCTTTGGAGGATATTTCGCCCGGCCTGCCAACAAACTGGGATGAGTACAATTATGTGGTTCTTGAGTTTATGATCACAACCCCGCAGCGGTTTCAAGTGGGGTTTACAACCGATGATGGATACAACGAATTACGGGTGATGAGTTATGTTCCGAACGGCTGGAACAAACTGGCCATCCCGCTCCGGTTTTACAGGGAACCGCCAGCAGCCTGGCATGATCTGGCCGGAATGTACAATCAGCCACGGCATACCGGATGGGTGAACCTGGGAGGCGGTAACAGAGGCCCGCTCAGAGGTGTGGATTCCATCGGCGTTCGAATGCGGGTGCCTATCGGTGACCAGGAATTCAGAATTCGCTCTGTCTCACTCTCCATTGATGACCCCGGCGATGTTTATCTTGAAGATACCCCCGTCGTGGATGAGTTCGGGCAGTGGAATATGGGTGACTGGGAAGGAAAAATCAACTCTCCGGAACAGCTGAGAGAAGAATGGGAGGCAGAAGATCAATTGCCGGTTGATACGGAACAGTATCAATATTCAATATATGGCGGATATCTGAATGCAAGAATTGACGAGGGCACCGGTTTTTTCAGAACGGAAAAAGTTGACGGCCGATGGTGGTTTGTTGACCCGGAAGGGTACCTGTTTCTCTCACACGGTGTGAATGTTGTGCAGCCCGGCGGTGGTGGCAATGCGGTGAGAATAGATCACCGGCCCAACCTCTGGAATGAATTGCCGCCGGAAGGCAAAGGATTTGATCCGGAACAGCCTGACAGGGCTTCGTTTGGCATTTGGAATTTACAACGCCGTTATGGTGAAAATTACAGCGAAAAAGCGATTGACAATATATTTAACCGAATGAACAGGTGGGGTTTAAACACCATTGCAAACTGGTCAAGTGATGAGGTACGCCTGCAAAACCGAATTCCTTTTATGACACAGCTCGGCGGCCTGGGAATTGATGGCAGCCTGATGGGCCTGGCCGATGTTTATGCGCCCGGTTTTGAAGAAGGAATTGATGCCGCCGTTCAGCGGTCCACAGAGCGTTACCGGGACAATCCCTGGCTTATAGGCTACTTTACCGGCAACGAACCGGCATGGAGGGGAATCGAACTCAGGGTTATTGACCTCATTCTCGAAGAAAGTGATGATCGCCCGATCAGACAAGAGCTAATTCGGTATCTCGGTGAGGAAGACACCCCTGAAAGAAGGGTTTCTTTTGTTCACAACACATTCCGCATTTTTATTGAAACAGTTGATGAAGCACTGAGGAGACACAGTCCCGGACATCTGAATCTGGGAATCAGGTTTGGAGGCGGAGCACAGGACGAGGTTCTTGAAATTTGTAAAGGTGTTTTTGATGTGTTCAGCTTTAATACCTATTCACTTGCTCCCTCTCACGATCTGATGGACAGGTTTATGGAGATTACCGGTATGCCGTTGCTGATTGGGGAATTTCATTTTGGAACAACAGACAGGGGTATGTCTCAGTCGCTTTGGCAGGTGGATACCCAGGAGGAGAGGGGAATTGCCTACCGGCACTACACGGAATCGGCTTATTCGCACCCGGGGTTGATTGGTACATCCTATTTTCAATGGCCGGACCAGGATTTGACCGGCCGCGGTTATGATGGGGAAAATTATAATTGCGGATTGATTGATGTAACCGACAGGCCATATCCCTATATGGCGGAGGCTATTTCAGAAACATCCAGACGCCTGTATAATGTTCACAGTGGCAGCATCCCGCCATTTGAACATGCGCTTGAACGGGCCCGCGGTTATGAACATATTCCTGACTTATGGAATGAATGATGGTGTGTAAGTAACTTGAATTCAATGAATAAGGAGTGCTCCCTTTTACCTTAAGAGTTCACAGCGCGGAAAGGGGGGCAAAGAGATGACTTGTAGTGTGCCGAGCTCAATTTAATATTTTTGTTTTGTGCAAAATATCATTGGCTCCTTTAGTTTGAGTTAAATATCAATAACATAGTGAAATCGTTCTTTACATTTGGGGCATGCGATGCGGTTGATGTTGAATGTTTTAGGGAACAGATCAGGAAGGTATGATTGAAATGAACCCTTTATCAGGTTCACTTGTAATCTTTCCCGGCAACCCCTCGAATGAATGTCCGGATTGTGGCCGGCTCAATGGCTCGGGGTTTTCTATGATTGGTTTATCGTACCCCCGGGTTGCGCTCATTTGAAATGCTATGCATTTTCAAACCGCTGCACC
>SKKO01000307.1 GCA_007123715.1 Balneolaceae bacterium
ATCATCAAAGTAGGCTTCAAAATAGAGATATAATCCGTCAAGCCTTCCGGGTTTATCGATAACACGGTGTATTTTATAATGTAACGGAATATCTTCAATCTTAAATTCTTCCAAATCAAATTCAATTAATGGCACGGGTTCAGACAAAAAGAAATCAATTATTGAAGGTTGTATTAATGTGTAAGTGTAACCCCATTTTTTATCTTTCCTGTGTGATTTTAAAGTCTCGAAATCAATAGATTTTATCTTTAAATCCCATAAATAGGGAACCCTCCAGGCATTCTTCACTTGTACTGGCTCTATGTAACATCTGAATTTATTTGGAAGAATTTTTCCTTTCTTTTTTAAATATTTATCACGCAAATCGGATATCAATTCAAGCATATTCGCATGAAAAAGAAAATGACCCATTTGAACATGAATAATTACATCCGCTTTCTCCGGTATAGAGACTCTCCTGCTATCATTTTTTAGAAAGGTTATATTTGTAAATCCATTTTCTTTTGCAAAGATTTTCGCAGTTTCAATAATTTCATTTCGTTCAATAGCATAAACTTTGGATGCGCCGGCGTTAGAGGCAAGAAAAGCCATAATTCCAATCCCTGTACCCATATCAATGACAACTGAACCACTTTTAACATATTTTCTGATTGCCTGTTGATATACCTCAATTCGGTAATCATCAGCGAGCCAGTATTCATGATTGTACCAATTCGAATTATAATCATTTGCTTTGTTGTAAACTGAACCATTAAAGTCAGCCTTATTTGCGGATTTCAGTATTCTAATGTGTACTTTTTTAAATAAATAGAAAACATAAAAATAGGTTTTATAAAAAATTATTTTAAATAACTTCATGAGTTTAAATTAAGTTTTTTACTGGCATGTAAATTATTATAGACTACTCTTCTAACGCCATTTCACGAAAGTAACCACTGGTTTTCAAAAGTTCACCATAGCTCCCTTCACTCACAATTTTTCCATTCTGCATCAAAAAGAGACGGTCGCAATTCATAACTGTGGTTAGGCGGTGAGCAATCATAATAATTGTCCTTTTCCCTTTCAGTGATTCAATCGCATTAATTACATATTTCTCGGTAATATTGTCGAGTGCAGAAGTGGCTTCATCCATAATCAGTACGTCGGGATTGTTGTAAAGGGCACGTGCAATGCCGATTCGCTGGCGCTGGCCTCCCGATATACGGGCCCCTTGTTCGCCAATTTCCGTGTTTACGCCATTTTCAAGTGTATTTACAAACTCTTCAAGTTGCGCTGCCTTAATGGCAGCGTTTATTTTTTCACCCGATATTTCCTCTTCCGGAATACCGAATGCAATATTGTTGCGAATGGTATCGTCTGCCAGGAAAATGAACTGGGGAATATACCCGATATTATTCTGCCACCCCTGCTTATGGGTTGTAATAGGAACTCCATCCACAAAGATGCCTCCCGACTGAGGGTCAAGCAATCCAAGTATCACATCCACAATGGTGGTTTTGCCCGCACCCGAAGCTCCTACAAAACCTATGGCTTCTCCCTTCTTTATGGTGAGATTTATCCCGTTTATTGCCTGTGCATCCGTGTTGGGGTACCAAAAAACGACATCCCGCAGCTCAATTTCAGATGTAAAGGGTAACGTTTCATATTCATCAGCCTTAAGAGAACCGGCGGAGTCCATATCCCGCTTGTCCATGATATCCCGATAAACCGGGTCAAGAGAATGGGAATAATAACGGAGTGTGGTTAACTGGCTCACAATCTGCGTAATTGCCGGTATAAACTTGATCGCAGCAGCACCAAAGAGGGCTAATACAGGAATAACAGCAGTTAATGGCCTTCCCTGGTAAATCATAAAGAATGCGATGATCATCATCCCCAGAACAGCTATAAACTCATTGACGGGCTTAATAGCCTGCCCCGAAATACTCACGAATATTTCCGCTTTTTTAAGGTTATGCAGATAGTGATTAAATTTGTTCAGAAAATAATTTTGCCGGCTTGTAACTGCGACATATTTGATTCCTCCCATCCCCTCATTTACCCCTTTTATCAACCGGGACCGTTCTTTTACGGCAATTTCACCATGAATCTGAATTCTGTTTTTCAGTAGTTTTAACGTAAGACCGCTGAAGCAACCGATAACCAAAAATGTGATAAGTGTAATTACAGGTTCCACAACCACAAGTAATACAAAAATTCCAAGGGTAGTAACAGATTGCATCAAAATTGTAAGAATGGGAAGCAACACACAACTCGAAATGAGAGTGGTTTCATTTGTAACATTCCGGATGAGATCGGCAGTATTTCTGTTGAGATGATAGGTATACGGTGAAAAAAGGTAGGTTTTAAATAACGCTGAAGAGATGGACTGAAAACGGCCATACACAAATCTTGACCTTGCATAATTCAGCCCAATCATATACGTCCCTATAAAAAAAAAAACAGCGATTAAGGTGATTCCTCCCGCGACAAGTAATTCTCTTGATTCTTGAATTCCCATAAACGTAAGGAATCTGGCGGCATAGCGGTTATTCAATAGTAGATCGGGATCTGCCACGGAGCTGATAAAGACCGGGATCATTCCAATTCCGATGACCTCAAGCATCATTCCTATCAGCATCAAACCAAACAACAGAACAAATTTTACCCGGTCTTTTTGGGTAAGAAGTTGATAAAGTTTTTTAGAAGCGCTGAGCATGATCAATTATGAACGTATACCGGATAATATACATGGTTCAATGATACTTTGTAACGGGTTCTGTACCCCGGCTCGCCTGAGCCGGAAAAACGGGTCTTTATAATAGCAGGTCATTCCCGGTTCAAAGACTTACATTCCAATACGTCGGTAATTTGACAGTTTTTCTTATTTTCAAGAGCTTTCCCCCCGGGTCAGGCAACCCGGGCTACGGGTAATTTCTTAGCTTCCGGAATTATAAACCGAAATCACTTTGAAATCGGAAGATTGCCTGCCGCCACATACATAGACGTCTCCAACCGCGACCCAGGCATGAGCGCCAAATTGATGATCATCTCCACGTTTTACACCAATGTATAACCGGCCCTGAAGCCCGCGCCGCCGGAGCATGCGGGTGGCAGCCAGTGACTGAACCAAACAGGTTGGATTCCAGCGGGTGCGGCGCATCACAGATCTTATGAACCGTCCGATTTGTTCCGCCTTTTTTTTTTGTTCACCGGTGATGCTTATTACATCATGAGTGTTTGCTTTCTGAAGCCCTGATAAAATATGATTACCTTTTCGCCCCATTATTTTAAAGCGTGCAAGCAACAATTCCAGGAAGGCTTCACCCATAAATGGAAGAGCCCGTAAAGAATCCCTTGCATTCATGGGGAATGTATCTTTATGAGGCCGATTTCTTCGAGCTCTCCAATAAATGGGATCACATCTTCAAGGCACTGTTCTTTTGAAATACCAAATTCCCCCGTGATGTCTGAACATAATTCATCCAGCGTTTTGGGTTTTTCCAGTAACTCCCATATGTATAATGCAGTGCCTTTGAGTAATTGGTATTCACCCCGTTCTGTATCCATAAATACGTATTCACCTTCTAAATCCGTTGCAGGACGCCCGTCCAAACGCTCCAGTTTTTCCGTGCCACTATAATGTTTCATGTTTCCTCCCCGCCGGTCCATCCCGACGCTAATTGTTTTGCCAAAATTTCTACTTCATCCAGTCCGCCAGGCCGCTGGATTCGTATGACGGTTATTTTCTTTGATAGTTCTGCGATAATTTTCATGACCTGTGCTTTCGTGTTTTCAGGCATCAGACCAATATAAAAAAGGTTTTTTGTAATGGCACGAAGAGAATCCAGGCTGTTTAAACGGCCATATGTTTTAACTTCGGGATCGTCTTCGAGGCAGATGAACAGATTAGCTTTCTCAGGTTTGTCGTGAATATGCGGGGGCCTGTATTCAAGTTTTTCCATTCCCTTCTCAACCACACCCACCAACTCTGCCCCGGTCTCAAATCGTTCGGCGGCATCGGGCCAGAGTTTGAACCGGCGCAGTCCGGAACCGGGCAGTTCCGGTTCTCCGCTGCCATTCATATATACCGGGGAGATATCATCTGAGTACAATTCTGCACCTTCGGCAAGGCATGCCGCTGCAAGTGTCGATTTTCCGACTCCGGATGGGCCGGAAA
>SKKO01000327.1 GCA_007123715.1 Balneolaceae bacterium
ATGGAATTCATCTTTATAATCCGGAATTAAATGTTCTGACAGATGCGTTACATACAGGCCGTTCTGTTCAGCAGCCATTTATTTCATCCGGAAACGGTATTTTTACACTAGCAGATAAACCCATTCGCGGGAAAAAAGAGATTTCCGTAACAGGATATCATTGGCTTGAAAATCAGGCCAATCTGTTGTGGGAACTAACAGCTCCGGCTGTAAATGGTTTTATTGGTTCATTTGAGAATCACATCCTTGATTTTGATGGTACCGGATTTCGTTTCGACATTTCTGATTTCAAGGAACTCATTATTGATGAACCAACATGGTTCTCTGATAAAATGAACGGCCATCAATCAATGATTGAAGGAAACAGACTGATACTGCAATATCCCGGTGGCACCCAGGAATTTCCTTTTGTACCCGTTGATGAAAAAAGCAGAATTCATACCGGAATTATAAATAATAGCGGTAATGGTATCATTTTTTATGTGATACTCGACAATAAACTATCTATTTATTCACCGGATACCGGATATCATGAAGAATTGGTTTTACATGCAAATCAATTCATCGACTGGCCGGCTTTTGCAGATTTAAATAAAAACGGTTTCGCTGATTTTATCTTCACTGACCTTGATACAAATTTACTTATTGCCAAAAATCAGTATGGAACCATGCTGCCCAACTTTCCTCTGCAGCCCCCTGATGGCGTCCGCTTTATTGGGACACCGCTCATTGCTGATCTGAACGGAGACGGTGACCATGAAATACTGATAACCGGGCAGGATGAATTCTCTATGAATATTTATGCATATCACATTTCAGGCAGGCTCATGAATGGGTTCCCTCTCTATGTAGGCAGTGTGACCGGTACAGCAAATCAGCCGATACACCCTCTTCTCAAGGATAACTATTTGATCGCAGCAAGTCATGGCGAAGATCTCAAAGTGTGGCAATTCCCGAATATGACAGATACCGCCTGGACATCCCGTTATGGCAATCAGACAAACAATAAGGTAAGCGGAATCATACAAACACTCACTCCGGGTGAACCGGTATTCACACTTCTAAACAAGGAAGAAACGTACAATTGGCCGAATCCGGCCGGTAATGAAACTTTTATAAGATTTGAGACTGACATTCCAGCCGAAATCCGGATCCGAATCACTTCTGTGAGTGGCAGGCTTGTTTACGATGTATTAACCAAAAGCCGTGGCAGACTGCCGGAAGAAATCCGAATTGATACTTCCGGATGGGCAAGTGGCGGCTATTTGGCACTGATTGAAGCCAAAGCCGAATCTAAAGCAGAACGAAAAATTGTCAAAATAGCCATTGTCAAATAGGTGAAAACGAAAGCAGCATATCATTTACCTGTTATCACACTGATTATGATGTGTCCTGTTATTATATCGATAAATGGATGGGCACAGGTTTCACCATCAGATATTCATTATCCGCATAATCATCTGCCGTGGTTCACCATTGAGAGTGAACATTTTCTAGTGCATTACCAAGACGGAAACAGCCGAACAGCACAGGTGGTATCACAAATGGCAGAAGATATTTATGAACCTGTTACCAGCTTATATAACCATTCGCCCGGAAAAAAAGTAAGTATTGTATTACGCGACAGGGAAGATTTTTCGAACGGCGCCGCCTTTTTCTATGATCATAAAATAGAAATCTGGTTACCCTCGCTTGATACCCCACTACGCGGAACTCATCCATGGTTAAGAAATGTGATAACACACGAATTCACACATATTGTTCAACTTGGTGCATCCATGAACCGCACCCGGACTATACCTGCAATTTATCTGCAATGGCTTAACTATGAAGATGTAAGGCGCCCGGACGTACTCTATGGTTTTCCCAAAGGGATCTTCACATTACCCTTTTCATCCGTAAATATTCCGGCATGGTTTGCGGAAGGTACTGCCCAGTACCAGGTACACGGCCATTCATACGATTTTTGGGACAGCCACCGAGATATGCTGCTTCGAACACGCATCTTATCTGGCACACACCTCGATCTTACCCAAATGGGAACGTTTGAATCCAAAACCAGCCTTGAACGAGAGCTTGTTTATAACCAGGGCTACGATTTTACACGCTACCTTGTTCACCGTTTTGGTGAACAGTTTATAGCCGATGTTTCCGCTTCATCGGCAGATTTGGGGAGAGGAAATTTCAACAAAGCCATTCATGCAACTTCCGGTTACCGGGCTGAGGAGCTGTTTCAAGACTGGGTTCAGGACAGAAAAGAATTGTATGTAAACATGAGCGAATCTCTTGAAACGGTTATATCCGAAATCATAGAAGAACGTGGATTTATGAATTTTTATCCGCAATTCAATTCAAACGGATCCATTTTTGCGTATCTGACAAACCTCAACAGGGACATATCAAGAACATCCCTTGTGATTCATAAGGATGGAAAAAATATTGAAGTGGATGAATCCGGCGGGCCATACTTCATGAGCAGCAAACAACATTATCTTTTCAGCCACGGCTTATTATCGAATCCTTCTATTGAATTTGTAAATAACCGCTTTTCATTCTCTCCGGATGGAAACACCATAACTTACAGCAGGGCTGATAAAAACAGATACGGTGAAATCTACCAGGATATTTATCTCTATGATGTACTGAAAGGTACACGTAAAAAAGTTACGGAAAGCAAAAGAGTTCAGGATCCTGCCTGGCATCCAGAAAAAAATATCATTGCGGCCGTTCAACTAATCGATGGTACCCAGAATCTTGTTTTGATCAATCTGGATGATTTTTCAATCTTACAGCTTACCGATTTTCATTCCGGTGAAACTGTTTATACTCCCGAATGGTCTCACAATCAACATCACATTTATTTCGCTTTGGCCCGCACAGGAAATCGAAATATTCTACGCTATGATCTCGAAACAAAACAGGTGTTTCCGGTTTTGTTTGATGAGTTTATCGATTTTCGGGATCCGTGGATCGACCCTGAATCCGGGCTCCTATACTTTTCATCAGATATGACCGGTATTTTTAACATTTACCGGAAAGACCCAAACAAGTCGGAATTAACCAAAATTACTGAGGCAATTGGGGGGGCCTTTATGCCACATGTGAGGAATAATCGGCTCTATTTTTCGGAATTTTTTCATGACGGTTACAAGATTAGTACGATCACTTTACCTGATTTTCCGAAACAAATGAACAGTACACTTACAGAAAAATTTATTCCTGATAATGGTGAATTCATTTTCCTTGCAAATTCCGACTACGATCAAATTGAACCCCTAAGTATAGATCCTGAAATCAGAGTAGCCGGTGAGTTCTTAGTAGAAATTCAGGATTCCAAAGGTTCTTCTCCACGTTTTTGGTATCCCTACAGAGAAACATCTACCGGGCTAAGCATTTTTCCCGTAATTCGATTTGATAATTACACTAAAATAAAAGGCAGTAATTCCAGATTACTAAGAAATGCTGAATTCGGAAATTTCGGTCATAACTTATGGCGTGATTTAAAAGCAGGAGCCTATTTTTCAACCCGTGATGTTACTGAACGGTTTTCAATCTTCGGCGGAGCTCTGATTGGATTTGGTTCAATACCATTTAATGGTCCGGTGGATTTTTTTTCTCCTTCAAGGCTTAATAAACTGGATCGCGACCTGTTTTTCATTGCAGAGTACCGTGGCCTGCCATTTATCAGGCGGGGCTGGTCTCCAGCAATCAGTGTTGAACTGTATAATATATCCCGTAATGTAAGCAGTGGTATTACCATAGAAGAATTTCCCTGTACATCCTGTCTCCCTGCAGAAAGAGGTATCGACATACGGTATCAATTATGGGAGGCTAACTTATTGATGCGCAGTAAACTGAACCGCTGGAGTTTGATGGAATTTGGGGCAGGATATTCACCCTATAGTGTAAACACCGAGGGTTTCTTTTCACAGGAGTTCCGGGAGTTTATTCCCGGAACCACATCCCGCTATTTTCGGGGGGCAAGTTACTCAGCTTCCTATATTGCTGATGGCACTATACCAACCGTTCACGCAGACATCGCACCAACCGGCCTGAAAGGAAGTATTGGTTACAGGTTTGAACCGGGTCGCCTGTTAAGAGAGTTTGAGATAAGTGATGGCATACTGTCGCCTGTTTATTCACGTGATCATAATC
>SKKO01000172.1 GCA_007123715.1 Balneolaceae bacterium
AATCTGCACGGAACAAGTATGCCCGCAGTCTCGACGGCGGACTCACCTGGTCTGTCGAAGACGCCTACGAACGGGGACAAACCGGCTGGGCCTATGATAATTTCCTGGAAGAGGATAAAGCCGAAGAACCCGTTGCACTCGAACATCCCATCAACGATTTTACTGACCCCGATTTTGTGATCACCTTTTTGAGGTACAGCTACCATCACGGACCATCCATTTTTTACTATTCCAATAATCGCGGGCAGGAGTGGAATGGTCCTTACAGCTTTCCTGACCTGGATACACACGGTATCGGAACACGTACCGACTACATCGTGGAAGGACCGCAGGAAATGGGCGCCTGGATGAATGCCGCTAAACCGGACCGGATGGAGGGCCGGGTGATCTACACCCGCACTACCGATGGAGGAGTGAATCGGGAGATTGTCTCATGGCTCGGCCCGGAACCGGAAGGATTCGAGATCATGCCCTCTACCGTCCGGCTTTCTACAGAAGAACTTTACACGGTGCTGCGTGCGAGGGAGGTGAATCCGGGGCGGAATTTTCTGAAGGCGTACCGTTCCGCCGATAACGGACAGACCTGGCAGCATGTAAACGATCCCGTGCAGGATACCGGCCACAACGGTGCCCCACCCTCGCTACTGCAGATGGAGGACGGCAGGCTTGCCCTTACCTACGCCTACCGCAGCCGGTACGGCTCGCGCATCTGCCTGAGGTTCAGTGCCGACAATGGCCAGACCTGGAGCCAGGAAATCCCGGTACGTTCGGGCGACGGTGCCAATGGTGATGTGGGCTATCCTCAAATGGTGCAGCGCGAAGACGGCAATCTGGTGATCGTCTATTACTGGAACCATGCCGCACTTGAAGACGGGTCTCCATACCGCTATATCGCCGCTAGCATTGTGGATCCTGAGCGGTTTAAGGATTAAGGGAAGAACAGATATGAGATGTGGGATTTGAGATTCGAGACAAATTTGCACCTTTGCCCATACCCCATATATCGATTATTGGATAAATGAGCATGATTAATTCTAGTCTGTTTCATAGATTAATTTTATAGATTCCGATAACCACTAAGAACAAAACCACTTGTGAAGATATGAACAGAAGATTTCTACTCGCAGCCGAAACATACAATTATAGCTATCATAAGTATGCCGACAAACTTAAAATAAGGGCGGATAGATTTAGAAAATACATGCCCCAGGCTATAGATATTATAGAAAACGCAGGAAATAAAAACTGGACTCTGGAAAAATTGGCAGAAGCTCTAGAAACGGACCCCGAGACTGCCGAATTCCTCCAGAAGCAATATCACAGAGCACTTCAAATTGTGGACGCACCGACACCGGCAGAATCGTTTCGTCAGGGAATTACTCAATCGATACAGTATGCAGTAGAAGAAGGACTTAAAAACGACGAAGATATTGAAAAACTGGCAGTACAAATCTGCTATCGTGCCGCTGATCTGAGTTATCTATTAGACCTTCGAGATCAGAAACTATCCGAATATTCTGAGGAGCTGCGAAAGGAACCACCATATCTTGATTTTTCTGATGATGATGAGAACGGTATTTAAGAATCATGTAGCTCTGATCTGATTTTTGTGAGCAAGGGATACTGGATGTTGATGATTGATGCCTGAACGTGGATTTCTACATCAAATAATGGGTAAGGCCTCAAATTAGTTCGGTTAAGAGTTCACAGAATTATTCCCTATCTTAAGAGACGATTATCTAAGCCCGGCCTTAAGCGCGGGCTTTTTCATTTTATTATATTTATGTCATTTCATTTATTGAATCTCACTGATCCTATCCTCAGATCATTAAAAAAAGAAGGATACACCCGCCCAACCCCTATTCAATCACAAGCCATCCCTATCCTCCTTAACGGAACTGATTTATTGGGATGTGCCCAAACAGGCACCGGTAAAACAGCCGCATTTGCTATTCCGATTTTACAAAATCTGGGTAAAACGGGTATAGTTGGACACAAAAAGAAAATCAGAAGCCTGATTTTAACTCCAACACGTGAACTGGCTATCCAGATTCATGAAAGTTTTGAAAACTATGGCCGCTATACAGACTTAAAAAGTACCGTAGTTTATGGCGGGGTTGGTCAAAACAGCCAGGTAAAGGAATTAAAACAAGGAGTGGATATACTTACAGCCACTCCCGGCCGCCTTCTCGACCTGATGAACCAGGGATTTATATCCCTTGCTCATGTAGAAATTTTTGTTTTGGATGAAGCCGACCGAATGCTCGATATGGGCTTTATTCATGATGTGAAAAGAATTTTGGCTGTACTGCCAAAAAAACGACAGACCCTTTTCTTTTCAGCAACCATGCCACAGGAAATTGTGAAACTTTCGAAATCCATTCTTCACAACCCTGTAAAAATTGAAGTTACACCCGAATCTCCCACTGTTGAAGCCATTACGCAGAGAATCTATTACGTAGATAAAGGAAACAAAAATAACCTGCTTTTGAATATTTTGGAGGATGCGGGTATTAAATCGGCACTTGTGTTTACCCGCACCAAACACGGGGCAAACAAGGTTGTGAAATTGCTGAATGCCAGCAAGATTGAAGCTGAGGCTATTCATGGAAATAAATCACAGGCAGCACGCCAGCGGGCTCTCAATAACTTCAAGGAGCAGACAATTCGGGTGCTGGTAGCAACGGATATTGCAGCCAGGGGTATTGACGTGGATGAACTCCAATATGTGATTAATTACGAGATTCCGAATGTTCCCGAAACCTATGTCCACAGGATTGGCCGAACTGGAAGGGCCGGCTCTGATGGCACAGCCATTTCTTTATGTGATGCACAGGAAAAAAGCTTCTGGCGTGATATTGAAAAACTGATCGGAAAAAAAGTACCGGTTATACATGACCACCAATATCCGCTGGTTGATCACAATCCGGTGGAACCGGAAAAACAGCCCCATCATAAATCAGCTCATAGCCGGAATTATGGCCCGAAAAAAAATAACCCGGGGAAATCCAATACTGGCAGGCCAAAAGTGAATATTCGGATGAGAAAAAGCCGTAATTTTTCATGATTATTTGCGGGAGATAAATTCTCCGCCTCTGGAAAACGGGCTGAGACAGTTAAGCTATAGGGCTGAAGACGTGTGTAGATCGTCCCATGGGGATCGCTTTGTTTTGTAACTATACTGGGCAGATCCAGATCATGCACATAGGTGATTCGGTTTATCACCAATCGAGGCGAGAATGACCGAATGCCGATTACTTAATATAGGACGCAAAGTCATGAATGGCTACTACCTGAACTATTTTTTAAACAGTGTAACTGCAAAGAAACATGGCAATACGGTTAAAACGGACGGGGTGAACCAATCAAATGTCAATGGCACTATATTGGTCAACTATCCAATATCACTTTGTTCAAAAAAATAACAAGATCAAATAGTACAGGAGATTGAATCCCGCCTTTCGGTAATCGATCAATTAGAAAAGACCTTGAAAGATAACCTGCAAAAAGCTGTAGCTCTCCGGCACAGTATTTTGAAGAAGGCTTTTGTTGGGGAGCTGTTACTGTGATATATGTGATGAGCATGATTTGCTGTGATAATCAAGTCGATTATAGACATCTTACAAATCACAGTTATAAAAAGAAATGATATTTCTGTCAAATAGCATTCAACCCCTCATTTTCGTTGCTTTATAACATTTACCAATTGTTAAAGACATTATGAATAATAAAGAACAACTTTTAAAAGAGATAGAAGACGTTCCTGAGGAAAAAATTCGGGAAGTGATCGATTTTGTTCGTTTTCTAAAAGCTCAGCAACGCGAAGAGGTACTCGGTATTACGTTGGTCAGTGAACCTTCACTTGCCGCTGACTGGAATAAACCCGAAGAAGACGATGCATGGAGCGATTTATAAAAGGTGACATCGTGGTAGTTCCTTTTCCGTTTTCAGACCTTTCTCGGTCCAAACGCAGACCGGCATTGGTTGTTCAGCATTTTGGAGGGGAGGATCTGCTACTGGCACAAATTACAAGCAAATCGGTTCTGGATAACTTTGCCATTCCACTCAGCGAAAATGAATTTGAAGCCGGATCATTAAATAAACCAAGTAATCTTCGGCCCAATAAATTATTTACTTGTTCTAAAAATCTGATACTCTATAAAATCGGACAAACTGGGTTCAATTGCCGAATCCATAGCTGAAATCATTAAAAAATGACTGTTATAGTTGTGATGGGAACGATAGACAAGATCAAGATGATGTAATTCACAGTCTATCACAAAAATCACAGTTTAATCTGTGTAGTCGAATACCGGAGTTTCCAGGGTTTTTTTAGGAAGTGCGTCGCCTCTGATTTTCTTTTGTAGATGATCTAACGTTTCCGGAGCAAAATATTGATCGCCGGTCTCTTCATTCACCCTTGCAGGCACATTTTCAATGATGTAAAATTTCCCTTCAAGCTCAAGAGTGTAAGTTACATTCCGTTCCGTTAATTTTTCTTCTGCTCTGCTCATAAATTTCTCCGCTCTTCAAAATTGATCCATTTTACAGGATCAGGTTCATATAATGTAACAATTTTCAAAACAGGTCGCGATGGATAACTACAATGAATATGCAGTGCCCTTTGCGCATTTGTAAAGCCAAGAATCAAACAACTCGGCCCGTATTTATCTTTGGGATAGACTATAGTTAAAGCATTGCACTAAAAAGGTTAACGGGTAAACGGTGCCAAATTCTTTTTAATTTGATCGCGCCGTATTTCCTGCCAATCGGGCAGTTTGAGTGATGACCCCAGTTCCTCCCTTGATTCATCTACCAGAAAACCGGGGCCCGACGTTGCAACTTCGAACAACACGTTGCCGGGAACCCGGAAATAGATCGACCTGAAATATTTTCTATCCCTGATTTCAGTTACGCTGATCCCGTATGCATCTTCCAGATACGCTTTGATTTTGAGCGAATCTTCAATCGAATCGACCCGGTGAGCCACATGGTGTACTGTTCCCAGCCCGTTGATACCATTCGGCAATCCGCTTCCGTCAAGCAGGATCAGTGAATTTCCCGCTCCTTTTTCTGATGTTTCCAGAAGGGTATATTTTCCGTCTTTTTTGATAGCTGAATACCCGAAATCGTTCAGAAAACTGACAGTTTCACCGGTTTCTTCAACTGCCAGAACCACACTGTGAATGCCAATAATTGCATTTTCACCGGCAATATCTCCGGTTGTCCAAACCGGCTCCCGATTGTCGGAATCGTCTTCAATCATTGAGAGCTTCAGTCCGGAGGGATCTTCAAAAAGTAAAAATTCGTAACCGAACCGTTTTTCTCTCCGGGTCTCAAGCCCATGTTCTTTCATCCGTTTTTCCCAAAATCCAAGTGCGCCACCGGCAACCGAAAATACCGTTTCGTATACCTGCCCGGTTCCAATCACCCCATCCCTCACACCCTGACCTTTATATGGAAATGTGGTGAAGATGGTAGACGGAGAACCCATTTCATTCCCGTAATAAAAATGATACACCTTTTCATTATCGAAATTTACAGTCTCTTTTACCAGTCGAAGGCCAAGCAGTTTCGTGTAGAAGTCAACATCCTCCTGTGCCCCATTTACCGTAGCGGTTACATGATGCAGACCTTTTATTAAATTCTGAATATTCATTGGGTGTAATTTGATTGAATACATTAAAACATCTGTTTGAATATATGAATGTAATTTCTCATATTTATCATCAGAAATTCAAACAAAGATTAATGGATGCAAGAGAATTCAAAGACACAATATACAATGAGCTGGCGGATGTATCCAGAGCACTTGCAAACCCGCACAGGCTTGAAATCATTGAACTGCTGGCGCAGGGGCCTTCATCAGTAGAATATGTTGCAAATGAAGCGGCCATCTCTGTGGCGTCTGCATCACATCATCTTCAGCTTCTTAAAAATGCACGCCTCGTTTCGATAGAAAAACGGGGCAAATACAGATATTACTCACTGGCAAGTCAGCAGGTATTTCATGTGTGGAAATCGATGAGAGAGCTCGGTTTTACCCAAAATGCTGAAATAGAAAAGCTGGTAAAAAACTTTCGCAGATCTTATCATGATCTTGAGCCTATAACCGCAGAGGAGCTCCGAAAACGGCTGAAGAGTGGTAATGCCCTGTTGATTGATGTACGGCCCGGAGAAGAGTATAAAGCCGGACACATCTCTGCGGCACTCTCAATGCCGGAACATGAATTAAGTAAAAGGTTAAACGAACTTTCCAAAAGCAAAGAGATTATTGCCTATTGCCGCGGACCACTTTGTACGATGGCGGATAAAGCTGTAGCATTGTTAAGAAGGAATGGATTCCAGGCTGTTAAGCTGGATATCGGATATCCGGAATGGGAAATGGAGAGGCTGTGAATCTGTTTGGAGCCGGAATTATGGAGAATACGTCACCATCATGAAACATGTACCGGGATTAAAAGAAAACTGGAAACAGTTTTCCCTGCTTGTACTCATCAATGCTTTCGTTGGTGGAATGGTTGGTCTTGAGAGAACCATACTCCCTGAAATAGCCGAAACGGATTTCGGAATTGCAGCACGTTCAGCCATCTTTTCTTTTATTGTGGTATTCGGGATCACAAAAGCCATCTCCAACTATTTCGCCGGCAGATTCGCTCAGAAATTCGGCCGTAAAAAGATGTTGATTACAGGATGGCTATTTGGGATTCCGGTTCCATTTATCTTGATGTTTGCTCCCGATTGGAACTGGATTGTAATAGCCAATGTGTTTCTGGGCATAAATCAGGGTCTGGCATGGTCTGCAAATGTGATCATGAAAATTGATCTTGCAGGTGAGAAAGACCGTGGCCTTGCCATGGGACTGAATGAGTTTGCAGGTTACCTGGCCGTTGCAATCGTGGCATTTCTTACCGGCTGGATTGCTGCTGAAGTCGGGCTTCGCCCTTACCCTTTTTATTTGGGAATTGTTCTCGCTTTTCTTGGTTTATTCTTGACCATTTTTCTTGTTCGTGATACCGCACAATTTGTTGAATATGAAGCTATGAATTCATCTGAAGAACAGGTTAAAAAGAACCTTTTTTACGAAGTAAGTATTGGCGACCGGAACCTGCAGTCTGTTTCCCAGGCAGGATTGATGACAAATTTCAAAGACGGCATGGCCTGGGGTGCTTTTCCATTATTTCTTGCTGCTTCCGGATTATCACTCACCCAGACTGGGATCGTCGTGGCTGTTTACCCGGCTTTTTGGGGCATTCTTCAAATTGTGACCGGTAAAATATCCGACTATACCGGCAGAAAAATAATGCTCTGGATGGGTATGTTACTCCAGGCTGCAGTGCTGCTCATATTCCCTTTCCTTGAAAATTACGCTGCTTTTATATTGGCAGCAGCACTCCTTGGAACCGGCACGGCAATCGTATATCCTACATTTCTGACAGCAATCGCAGACCTGTCGCATCCGAACGACCGGGCCGAAAGTATTGGCGTATTCAGGCTTTGGCGTGATGGGGGATATGCTTTAGGGGCCATTTTTTCCGGTATTATCGCCGATATGTATGATATCAATCTTGCCATTTTTCTTACTGGAATATTGGTTCTGTTATCCGCATTATGGATCATATTCCGGATGAACCGGTTAAATGAACCAGTGAGATAAGCTTCAATCAGGATATCAATCATCATATGAATAAGACAGCATTTTTAAATTTTATGTGATAACATTTTACTCTTAATAACCAACAACTCATTACACCGGCCACCGTGGAACCCATACTAAATACACTCCAGGAAACTCAGGTTATTGTCATGATCGCTGTACTCATCCTGCTTTTCATTTGGGAATCACTGCATCCTTTTTATGCCTATTTCAGCGGCTCATTTAAAGAAAGAGGCAGGCATGCTTTCCGTAATCTTTTTATCGGTGCTATCAACGGACTTATGGTGGGCCTGATTTTTGTAGGGTTATGGTTTGCCGCATCGGTCTGGGCCGATGAATCCCGGTTTGGCATGATGCACTGGCTACAGGATGGTTTCGGTCTACCTGCCTGGTCGCATGCCATCGGAGCAATTTTACTGCTTGATTTCTGGACCTATACCTGGCACCGGATGAACCATAAAATCCCGTTTTTCTGGCGCTTCCACAGTGTACATCACTCCGATAGTAAAATGGATGTTACAACTGCCAGTCGATTTCATCTGGGTGAAATTTTCTTTTCTTCACTTTTTCGAATACCCCTGATTATACTACTTGGTATTTATCTTTGGGAGCTGGTTTTCTATGAAATCCTGATGTTTGCCGTTGTACAATTTCATCATGCTAATCTGGGACTCCCCGAAAAGTATGACAGAATTATGCGGATTGTAATCGTAACCCCAAACATGCATCGTGTACACCACTCACGCTGGCAGCCGGAGACCGACTCCAACTACAGCTCACTATTTTCTTTCTGGGATCGTGTAGCCCGTACATTCCGCCTGAACCCTAAACCGGAAACAATTAAACTGGGACTGGACCAGTTTGACAATGAAGAAGATCAGACCGTGAAAGGAATATTTCAAACTCCGTTAAAGAAGCAGGATTAACCCGGATTGTGCTCCTTCGCTCTGCTCTAAATGTGTAATTATCGCTTCGCCCGGCCTTATCATATTTTTTATCCGATAATACAACATTGACAAGTTTAACTTCCCATTTGCGACTAATGAAAACTTTACTAATTTAGAGGGTTACATACTCATTTTTCATATTTGGAATTCAACTTCAATCCATGAATCTCAATTTCAAATCACGGCAGCAGCGCACATTTGATGCAATCGTAGTCGGTACCGGAATCAGCGGCGGCTGGGCTGCCAAAGAACTTGCCGAAAAAGGATTAAAAACACTGGTACTTGAACGGGGACGAATGGTGAGGCACATCGACGACTACCCAACCATGTTCAACCACCCGTGGGAACTGCCTCATGGTAACCGGCTTACCCACCGGGAGAGAACGGAAATTTACCCGGTACAAAGCCGCACATCGTATGCCGTTACACAGGATACCAAACACTTTTTTGTGAAGGACAATGAAAATCCCTACATCCAGGAAAAACCGTTCTTATGGACACGCGGATACCAGGTCGGCGGGCGGTCACTTACCTGGGGACGCTGGGCCTATCGCCGCGGAGATTCCGATTTTGCAGTATATGAACGCGACGGCATCGGCATCGACTGGCCGATCAGGTACAGCGATATGAAGCCATGGTACGATCATGTGGAATCGTTTATCGGGGTAAGCGGCAACAGGGACGGGCTTCCACAAATTCCCGACGGTATCTTTTTACCGCCGTGGGAAATGAACTGCCTTGAACTCCATGTAAAAGATCAAATCGCCAGGCATTACACTGACAGGAAGCTTACCATCGGCCGTACAGCAAACCTCACCCGTTCGCATGGCGGACGCGGAAGCTGCATGGCCAGGAACCTTTGCAGAAGGGGTTGTCCGTATGGAGCCTATTTCAGCAGCAACTCCTCTACCCTGCCGGCTGCAGAAGCTACCGGAAATATGACTCTGCGCCCGCACTCTATTGTTCACACCATCCTGTATGATAAAGAAACCCGGAAAGCAACGGGTGTGCGTATCATCGATGCCGAAACAAAAGAGAGTATAGATTTTTATGCGGATGTCGTTTTTCTTTGTGCCTCTGCACTCGGTTCAACAGGTATCCTGCTCCATTCACTTCATCACACATTTCCGGATGGCGTGGGCAACAGCAGCGGCGAGCTCGGCCACAACCTTATGGACAACCATTTCGAAATCGGTGCATCCGGAGTTTTTGACGGTTTCGAAGATAAATATTTCAGGGGCCGCCGTCCTGTGGATGTACTGGTGCCGCAGTTCCAGAACCTGGACAGGGCAACCGAAAGACAGTCGTACCGCCGCGGGTTCAGTACGTACGGATGGGCCGGAAGACAGGGAACCGGGCAGGGTGGTGCTCTCGATTTCGGTGCTGAATACAAAGATAATTTATCAACACCCGGAAGCTGGACCATGACATTTCTGGCCTTCGGGGAGTGCCTTCCGCGGCATGAAAGCCGGGTTTTCCTCGATCACCAAAACATAGACGCCTGGGGGCTGCCTAAACTGGCGATGGATATGGAGTGGGGTGAAAACGAGATGGAAATGCGCAAAGAAATGGTATCGTCAAGCGCTGAAATGCTTGAGATTTCCGGCTTCCGCAATATCCGTACTTTCAATAATGACAGCCCGCCTGGCCTCAGCATCCACGAAATGGGAACAGCGCGGATGGGCCATGACCCGAAAACCTCGGTTTTAAACCGCTGGAACCAGATGCACGATATTCCTAATATATTTGTAACAGACGGAGCCTGTATGACATCCAACGGGTGGGGCAACCCATCACTGACCTACATGGCTCTAACCGCACGCGCATGCGATTATGCAGTAAATGAATTAAAAAAAGGAACCCTCTGAGGCCGGCCATGGAAAAAATAGACAGAAGAGAAGCCATCAAACGAACTGCATTCATCATGGGCTGTACCTTGAGCGGCTCACTGATTTCGGCTGTGATGTCTGGCTGCACTGGCGGCCCATCGGCAGACTGGTCACCACAGGTATTGAACCGGAATCAACTGGCCGCTGCTGCAGATCTTGCAGAAGTGATTCTTCCAAGAACCTTAACGCCGGGAGCTAAAGACGCGCAGGTTGAGCGCTTTATCGATAGCCTGGCTGCGGGATTTCTTTCGCCCGATGAAAATGATATACTTCTTTCCGGCCTGAACCACCTGCATCGCGGGGGGTTTGTAAATCTTTCTTTCGATAAACAGAATGAAGCGGTCAGAGAACTGGTATCAGATGGCGAACACGCGGGTTTCTTTCGTCTGTTCAAACAGTGTACTCTTCTTGGATTTTTCACATCCGAAATTGGAGCCACACAGGTATTAAATTATGACCCGATACCGGGCATCTACTCCGGCTGTGAAAACCTGGAAGATGTTGGCGGTCGAACCTGGGCTACCTGATTTATTCCCCGGAAAGATGCGAGTCTTTTTAAAATCATCCGATAACCTGAAAATTGCAGCCAGTCATCTGCCCGGCAAATCCCCTGCCGTGATGTTTTTCCCGGGATTCTTCTCTCATATGCAGGGAACAAAGGCTCTTTGGCTTGAAGAATGCTGCAAAAAGCGAGGTCAGTCGTATATCCGTTTTGATTACCGCGGACATGGTGAATCTGAAGGAACTTTTGAAGAAAGTACAATCACAGACTGGCTGAATGATGCTCTTCTGGTTCTGGATAAGATTGCGGAACCACCGGTTGTGGCGGCAGGTTCATCAATGGGCGGCTGGATTGCCCTGCTCGCTGCACTGGCCCGGCCAAAGATCATCCGCGGTTTTGTCGGGATCGCATCTTCACCCGATTTTACAAAATCGATCTATGAAGAAAGAATTTCCGATGAAGAAAGAAAACTGTTGCATGAAAAAGGGTATTTTTTGCGGAAAAGTGATTACCGGGAAGAGCCGGTTAAAATCACACAAAAATTAATTGATGACGGGCAGAAGCATAACATCCTAAATCGCAATGAAATAGACCTGAATATTCCTGCCTGCCTTATTCATGGCAAAAAGGATATCGATGTACCCTGGCAAAAATCAGAAAGGCTGCATCAATTGATCGGAAAAGATAATAGTGAACTTATTCTCGTACCAAATGGAGAACACCGCCTGTCGCGTCCGAAGGAACTGGAGTTGATTGATGCCGCAGTACAGAAAATATGCAGCTTAATCACATAGTTTCGGATCATTCAAAGTCTGAAATCAGAACTTCAGACGGCTTACGCTCCGAACGCAGCCGCTTCGAAACATCTTCCGCCTCTCTCATCACCCGGAGCATATTAAGTCCGGCAATTTTTCGAAGATCTTCCACAGAATAATCCCTTTGGAGTAACTCAGCGAACAGTTCAGGATAGGTGCTCACATCTTCGAGCCCGAGCGGTAACGTAGATATTCCGTCGTAGTCTCCGCCGATCCCGATGTAGTCCACGCCAATCAGGTCACGGATATGATCGATATGGTCAGCTACCTGTTCCAGGGTAGATTTCGGTGCTTCCCGTTCATCATCCCAGACAGTCATGTATTTTGACACGCTGTCCGGTTCTCCCGGATAGAGATATTCCATTTTACGCTGATATGCCGCACGTTCAGCAAAAAACCTTCTGCGCTCTTCGGAAGTAAACGTTTCTACAAATGTTACCATTACAATACCGTTATTTTCCTGTGTTAAAAGCAGCACATCGTCCGGCACATTTCTCGGATGGCCTGTAAGTTCTCTTGCATTGGAGTGTGAAAACATGACCGGTGCCTGTGAAACACGAATGACATCTTTCATGGTTGCAGGGGTGGTATGAGAAAGATCAGCCAGCATCCCAAGGCGGTTCATCTCCCTGATAACTTCTTCTCCGAATTCTGTGAGCCCATCGTGCTGAGGATTGTCGCCGGCAGCATCTGCCCAGTCGAGCGTACGGCTGTGGGTGATGGTCATATAGCGGGCGCCGAGTTCGTACATCATTCTGAGTACAGCAAGGGAATTTCCTATGGAATGTCCGCCTTCCATCCCAATCAATGAGGCGATTTTTCCATCCGCAAATATCCGTTCCACATCGTCTGCAGTCAATGCAAGTTCAAAGTGATCGGGATATATTTCAATCATGCGATGAACAAAATCTATTTGTTCAAGTGTACGCTTCACCGCTTCTGATTCCGGAATATTTGCATCTACATACACCGACCACCACTGTGCGCCCACCCGGCCTTCGCGAAGGCGCATAATATCGGTATGCATAGGCGGATCAAGATGAGTGGTATCGTAAAAATCCAATTCTGAGAATTTATAACCCACCCGGTTTCTGTACTGCCAGGGAACATCGTTGTGGCCATCAAACAACGGCACACTTTCCAAAATTTCAATAGCCTGCTGGCGATATTGTTCTCGGTTATTTTGGGCAAAAATAGAGGTAAAACAGAGTAATATCAATGATATACTGATTAATGAAATGGAAATATAATTTTGAATATTCATTTTTAATTATTGTAAATAATTAACTCTTACGATGTTCTTCGTTCTTTTCAGTTCTAATAAAAAGAATCAAGTCCCGCCCTCGCAGTCCTGACTCTTACCAGCGGCTCGGTTTGGGTCCAGGCAATCAGTATATGATCTCCCGCAAGTGCAATTCTCGGAAATCCGCTGCTTCGGGATGATGACGTCAGGCCCACATGAATTGTATTTCCGATACTGCCATCCGGCCTCACATGGCTAACCATGACATTGCCAAATTGCTCCCGCCGCTGCAACCAGCTCACATAAACAGATCCATTTTCTGTCAAAATCAAATCAGCGCGTCCAAGGGTGTTATTTTCTTCACCTGCAATCATGATTGGGTCTCCAAAGGTTCTGCCTCCATCTGATGAGCGCGCAAGTAAAACTTTTCGCTCATTCTCCGATTCAGTGTACCAGGCAACGGCAACATGTTCTCCGTTCACCGAAATTCGCGGGCCATTGACCGGACATGCCATAATCTGCCAGCCGTCTTCATGAACATAAGCCGGATCGCTCCATTCACCGGTTTCGGTATCATATCGGGATATCAGGATATCCCGGATTTCACTTTCGGTTCTGCCGCGATATACCGCAAGATACCCTCCATCCACTGCGGCAAGGTCGGTCTGGCAGCAATCGCATACCGCAGCATCAATTTCATTTTTACGGGAAATCTCACCCGAAGATGAGATTTCTGCTGAGCGCAGGGTCATCGCCTTGCTTATATCATCATATTCATGGTGTCCCCGGCCATCGGTATTTCTTCCGTCGAGCCAGATAGCCAAAACCCTGTCCGCTGCCAGCGGTTCAAGGCTCACAAAGCCGTGTTCGGTGGGAGTTCCATCGAGATGGGGAGTGATAATATTTGTCCATCTTTGGGTTTCCTCATCCTGAAAAGCAATTTCTACGTTGTATGCATACGGCCCGCCCTCGATCTTTTTAAGCCAGTGTGCGGCTACAGGCTCTCCATTCATTCCCACTACGGAAGGGAAATCTGCCCAATTCATAAAAAAGTCGGTTGCAACACGAACCCCGCGCGCAGGTGCCCACTGATTTCCGGAATAAACGGCATACTGCATGGCGGTAATCTCTTCTTCGATCAACATCAGCCCCAAGCCGAGCGTCATCCAATGCACGAACGATCTCAACGGCACGACTCGCATCACCTCCGGCCGCGCGGCGCTGTAACCGCCAGCAGCGACAGCAAGGATGAGGGCAAACCACTGCGCGAT